>CAIUGQ010000551.1 GCA_903898725.1 uncultured Burkholderiales bacterium
CGACCGCGTGGTCGTCGTCTGGCGCACCGAACCGGAGCTGCGCGTTGTCCCGATCGACTGAGTCTGCTGCCCCCCGCCGGCGGCGAGCCGCCGCCCTGGCGCTGGCCGCCGCCGCCGTGCTCGCTGCCGGTGTCCCGGGTGCCGTGTCCGCCGCGCCGCGGGTGGAGCCCTTCGACGCCGAGACCTGGGGCCGCCTGAAGGCGACGCTGCCGCGCCCCGCGGTCGTCGTCTTCACCACGACCTACTGCGCGACCTGCCCCGAGGTCTTCGAGGGCCTGGGCACCGAGATCCGCGCACGCCGCCCGGGCGCGCCCCTGGTGGCGGTGGTGCTCGACGGCGAGGCGCTCGGCCGCCGCCCGCGCGACAGGCATCTCGCCCGCGCCGATCGCCTCTTCGCGTTCCGGGGTCCGCAGGAGGCGGCGCTGCGCCATGCGGTCGACCCGTCCTGGCGGGGCGTCACGCCGTGGGTCGCGCTGATCGCTGCGGACGGTTCGGTGAGCTTCGGCGGGGGCACGCCGACCCGTGACCGGCTGGACACATGGTCGAAGGGCGCGAGTTCGCGCTGAGGGTGCAAGATGTCAGGTCAATGACGAGGGTGCAAGTACACACTCTCGGCGTAAGGCGCTTCAATTAGGGAATCTCCGTTCGAGGGATAGGAGAACGCCGTGCTCCGGCAGGACTGTCACAGTCCTGTCATCGACGGTCCGTAGCCTCCGGGACGGCTCGCAGGAGCCCCCCTACACCTCGACAGGACGTACTCATGAAGCTGACGACACGACTGGCGGCCGGCGCCGCGATCGCGATCGCCGCCCTCTCGGCCCAGGCCCAGAACATCACTGGCGCGGGCGCGACGTTCCCTGCCCCGATCTACGCGAAGTGGGCCGAGGCCTACAAGGCCGCCACCGGCGCGCAACTGAACTACCAGGCGATCGGATCCGGCGGCGGCGTCAAGCAGATCACCGCGAAGACCGTCGATTTCGGCGCCTCCGACGACCCGATGTCGGGCGATGACCTGACCAAGAACGGCCTGCTGCAGTTCCCGGCCGTGATCGGCGGCATCGTCGCCGTGTTCAACCTGCCCGGCATCGCTGCCAACGAGCTGACGCTGACGGGCCCGGTCCTCGCCGACATCTACCGCGGCGAGATCAAGACCTGGAACGACCCGGCGATCGCCAAGCTCAACCCGAGCGCGAAGCTGCCGTCGACCGCGATCACGCTGGTCTACCGGTCCGACTCGTCGGGCACGACCGCGGTCTTCACCGACTACCTCGCGGGCGTGTCGCCGGCCTTCAAGGCGTCGCCGGGCGAAGGCAAGACGGTGAACTGGCCGGCAGGCATCGGCGGCCGCGGCAACGCGGGTGTCGCGGCCAACGTCAGCAAGATCGCGGGTGCGGTCGGCTACGTCGAATACGCGTACGCCAAGCAGAACAAGATGAGCTACGCGACGCTGATCAATCGCGACGGCAAGCCGGTGAAGGCCGATGACCTGACCTTCGCTGCCGCGGCCGCGAAAGCCGACTGGAACAGCGCCCCGGGGTTCGGTGCGAACCTGAACAACCAGCCGGGTCCGGACGCATGGCCGATCACCTCGGCGTCGTTCATCCTGATGCACCGCACCGCTGCCGACGGCGCGCGGTCGGCTGATGCCCTGAAGTTCTTCCGCTGGGCGCTGAACAACGGCCAGAAGCTCGCCGTCGACCTCGACTACGTGCCGCTGCCGGCCAACGTCGTCAAGGCGGTCGAGGGATCGTGGAAGGACATCAAGGACGCCTCCGGCAAGGCCGTCCTGAACTAAGTCCGAACCTGCGCCGGGCCTGAGGGTCCGGCGCGATCTTCGAATCCGTGGCGACGCGATCGTGCATCACCACTTTGTCGCAGGCCGCCAACTGGACGATCATGAGCACCTTCGCGACACACCCGGTCGATGACGACACGATGAAGCCTGATTCGCAGGCGGCGCACAGCCCGTCCACCCAGGCCGCGATCGCCGCGCGCGTGGCGACCTTCGCGCGGGCCGATCGCTGGTTCGAGCGCCTGACGCTCAGCTTCGCGGCGCTGGTGCTGCTGTCGCTCGCCGGGCTGCTGGTCTCGCTGCTGTACGAGGCGTGGCCGGCGTTCCGCACCTTTGGCGCGAACTTTCTCTATGGCACCACCTGGAGCCCGTCGGACGACGTCTACGGGGCGGTGATCGCGATCTACGGCACGCTCGCGACCTCCGCGATCGCGCTGCTCTTCGCGGTGCCGATCAGCTTCGGCATCGCGCTGTTCCTCACCGAGACCTGCCCGCTGTGGCTGCGCCGGCCGCTCGGCACCGCGATCGAGCTGCTCGCGGGCGTGCCCTCGATCATCTACGGCATCTGGGGCCTGTTCGTCCTCGCGCCGCTGCTGCAGTCCTGGATCCAGCCGCTGCTGATCGCGACCGGCCTGCCGTTCCTCGCCGGCCCGCCGCTGGGCATCGGCATCTTCACCGCTGGCATGGTGCTCGCGCTGATGGTGATCCCGTTCACCGCGTCGGTGATGCGCGACGTCTTCGAGACGGTGCCGCCGGTGCTCAAGGAATCCGCCTACGGGCTGGGCTGCACGACCTGGGAAGTGGTGCGCAATGTCGTGCTGCCGTACACCCGCGTCGGCGTCATCGGCGGCGTGATGCTGGGCCTGGGCCGTGCGCTCGGCGAGACGATGGCGGTGACCTTCGTGATCGGCAACGCCAACCGGCTCGCGCCGAGCCTGTTCGCGCCCGGCAACTCCATCGCCTCGACGCTCGCCAACGAGTTCGCCGAGGCCGATCCCGCGCTGCACGTGCCCGCGCTGTTCGCGCTCGGCCTGCTGCTGTTCGTGATCACCTTCTTCGTGCTGGCCGCCGCGCGCTGGCTGACCGCCCGCGGCACGCGCCGCGCGGGCATCTGACCGGAGCGCCCGACATGGCGACGAACACTCCCGCGTTCGCGGCGATCAACCCCGGCCTCTACCGCCGGCGCAAGATGACCAATGCGGTCGGCCTGGTGCTCTCGAGCCTCTCGATGGCGCTCGGCCTGATCGGCCTGCTCTGGATCCTCTGGACGCTCGCGTTCAACGGCATGTCGGCGCTGAGCTGGGACTTCTTCACGAAGAGCACACCCGCGCCCGGCAGCGCGGGGGGCGGCATGGCCAACGCGATCCTCGGCAGCCTGATGATCGTGGGCTTCGCGACGATCGTCTCCACGCCGATCGGCATCCTCGCCGGCGTGTACCTGTCGGAGTTCGGGCGGACCTCGCGCTTCGCCCAGGCCACGCGCTTCGTCGTCGACATCATGCTGTCGGCGCCGTCGATCGTGATCGGCCTGTTCGTGTTCGCGATCGCGGTCGCCACGATCGGGCACTTCTCCGGCTGGGCCGGCTCGCTGGCGCTCTCCCTGATCGCGATCCCGGTCGTGGTGCGCACCACCGAGAACATGCTGAACCTCGTGCCCGGCAGCCTTCGCGAGGCGGCCTTCGCGCTCGGTGCGCCGCGCTGGAAGGTGAGCCTCTCGGTCACGCTGCGCGCGGTCAAGGGCGGCGTCGTCACCGGCGTGCTGCTCGCGGTCGCGCGGATGATCGGCGAGACCGCGCCGCTGCTGTTCACCGCGCTCAACAACCAGTTCTTCTCCACCGACATGTCGCAGCCGATGGCCAACCTGCCGGTGGTGATCTTCAACTTCGCGATGAGTCCCTACGAGGACTGGCAGAAGCTCGCCTGGGGCGGGGCCTTCCTCATTGCGCTGGTGGTGCTGGCGATCAACGTCGCCGCCCGCGTGATGTTCCGCGACAAGGTCCAGGCCTGACGCGTCCATACCGGAAACGACCATGAACGACATCAGCCTGAAAGTCGGCAACGCCGGCCTCGTGCAGCAAGCCGCCGCACGCTCCGAAGCCGAGGCCGCCGCCCGTGCCGGACACCCGGCCGTCGACGCCGCGGTGCGCGTGCGCAACCTCGACTTCTACTACGGCAAGTTCCAGGGCCTGAAGAAGGTCTCGCTCGACATCGCCCGCAACAAGGTCACGGCCTTCATCGGCCCGTCGGGCTGCGGCAAGTCGACGCTGCTGCGCGTCTTCAACCGCATGTACGACCTGTACCCGGGGCAGCGCGCCGAGGGCGAACTCCTGTTCAACGGCCGCAACGTGCTGGCGAAGGACCAGGACGTGAACCTGCTGCGCGCCAAGATCGGCATGGTGTTCCAGAAGCCCACGCCGTTCCCGATGACGATCTACGAGAACATCGCCTTCGGCGTGCGGCTCTACGAATCGCTGAACGGCCGCGACATGGACGAGCGCGTCGAGTGGTCGCTGCGCAAGGCCGCGCTGTGGGACGAGGTCAAGGACAAGCTGCAGCAGAGCGGCCTGTCGCTGTCCGGCGGCCAGCAGCAGCGGCTGTGCATCGCACGGACCGTCGCGGTCAAGCCCGAGGTGGTGCTGCTCGACGAGCCGACCAGCGCGCTCGACCCGATCTCGACCGCGAAGGTCGAGGAGCTCGTCAACGAGCTCAAGGCCGAGTACACCATCGCGATCGTCACGCACAACATGCAGCAGGCCGCGCGGATCTCCGACTACACCGCCTACATGTACCTGGGCGAGCTGGTCGAGTTCGGCGACACCAACCAGATCTTCATCAAGCCCACCAAGAAGGCGACCGAGGACTACATCACCGGCCGCTTCGGCTGAGCCGCGTCCTCCCGACCGTCCTCTCGACCGTCCCTCCGACCGTCCCCACGCCGATCACCCGCAGGACCCCTCGATGACCGATCACACGTTCAAGCAGTTCGACACCGACATCGAGAAGATGCGCAGCGCGGTGTCGATGATGGGTGGCCTCGTCGAGCGGCAGTTCGTGCGGGCGATCGACGCGGTGCGCGACGGCGATCTGCAGCGGGTCATGCAGGTGCTGGAGGACGAGCGCGTCGTCAACCAGCTGCACCTCGAGTCGGACCTGCGCTGCAACCAGCTCATCGCCCGTCGCCAGCCGATCGCGGTGGACCTGCGCGAGATCATCGCGGTGATCCACAGCATCAACGACCTCGAGCGGGTCGGCGACGAGGCCAAGAAGATCGCGCTCAAGGCCAAGCATTTCGTCGATGCGCCGCTGCCGATCCCGTTCGAGCCGATCGTGCGGATGTCCGAGATCGTGGTCGAGATGCTGCGCGCCGCGATCGACGCCTTCGTGCGCCAGGACGAGGGCGCGGCCGCGCGGCTGTCGTCGCGCGACGACGAGGTCGACGCGCTGCGCGACGAGCTGGTCGGTCAGCTGATCGCGCGGATGTCCGACGACCCCGCCATCGTCTCGAGCGCGCTGGCGCTGGTGTTCGTCGTGCAGTCGATCGAGCGGGTCGGCGATCACGCGAAGAACATCGCCGAGTACGTCGTGCACGTGGTGTCCGGTGTCGATCCGCGCCATTCGCGGATGGAGCTGCCCGCCGGGGCCTGAACGTCGGGTGCGTGGGGCGCGGTCGTCCTTCAGGCGGCCGCGAGCCCCAGTCGGCGCATCTCCGTGCTCCAGCCGCCGACGCGCGCCGTGTCGGCCTCGCCGGCCCCGCCGAGCAGCGTCTCGCGCACCGGCGCGAAGCCGACGAAGCCGAGCACGTTGCGCTCGAGTGCCCGCACGCTGTGCGCGCGGTACACCACCTTGTAGACCAGCGCCGGCATGCCCATCGTCACGACGATGCGTGCCGAGCGGCCACGCAGGCGCTTCGCGCCGAAGGGCCCGGCCTGCGTGTCCCGCTCGAAGGCGAAGCCCGGTCGGGCGACCTGCTCGAGGAAGCCCTTGAGCAGCGCCGGCATGTCGCCCAGCCACAGCGGGAACAGGATGACCAGGTGCTCGCACCACTCGATGGCGGCCTGCGCCTCGGCGAGCGAGTCGGGCAGCGCGCCGTGCTCCCAGTCCTCGGCGCTGCGCAGCAGCGGGAAGTCGAGTGCCGCGATGTCGATGCGGCGCAGCTCGTGGCCGGCGGCAGCCGCGCCTGCGGCATAGGCATCGGCGAGGGCATGACCGAGATGGGGCAGGGTGGCGTCGGGGTGTCCCTGCAGGATCAGGATTCGGCGCGTCATGGCGGCAGCTCCGCGTGGAATGGCGCCATGCTCGCGCGGTCGATCGCCCCCGACCTTGACGGCGCTCAAGTCCTCGGCGCACGACCGTGGTTTGCCGCGCTACGTACCTTCACCGATAATCGCCGATCGCCCTCACGCCGGAGTGGTGGAACTGGTAGACGCGCCGGACTCAAAATCCGGTACCGAAAGGTGTGCGGGTTCGATTCCCGCCTCCGGCACCACCGCGACGGGCCGCGCGCCCGGCGCGGGCCCGCTGCGACTCAGTAGCGTTCCTTGACGATGAGCTCGGCCGGCGTGGGCCGGCGCTGGTAGTCGTCGTCGTGTTCGCGCGGCGGCAGCTTCACCTCGGGGTGCTCGATCTCGCGGTACGGCACCTGATCGAGCAGGTGGGCGATGCAGTTCAGTCGCGCGCGCTTCTTGTCGACCGCCTGCACCACCCACCACGGCGCCTCGGGGATGTGCGTGCGCTCGAGCATCACTTCCTTGGCGCGGGTGTAGGCCTCCCAGCGGCGGCGCGACTCCAGGTCCATCGGGCTCAGCTTCCACTGCTTGAGCGGATCGCGGATCCGGCCGAGGAACCGCGCGTGCTGCTCCTCGTCGGTGATCGAGAACCAGTACTTGAGCAGCACGATGCCCGAGCGCACGAGCATCCGCTCGAACTCGGGCACCGAGCGGAAGAACTCCTCGTACTCGTCGTCGCTGCAGAAGCCCATCACGCGCTCGACACCGGCGCGGTTGTACCAGGACCGGTCGAACAGCACGATCTCGCCGGCGGCCGGCAGGTGTGTCGCATAGCGCTGGAAGTACCACTGCGTGCGTTCGCGGTCGTTCGGCGCGGGCAGCGCGGCGACGCGGCAGATGCGCGGGTTCAGGCGCTGCGTGATCCGCTTGATCACGCCGCCCTTGCCGGCCGCATCGCGGCCTTCGAAGATCACCACCACCTTGAGCTTCGCGTGGACGACCCAGTCCTGCAGCTTGACCAGTTCGCCCTGCAGCCGGAACAGCTCGCGGAAGTAGGCGCGGCGCGCATCGCGCCGGGGGTCCGTGCCCTGCGGTACCTCGTCGAAGAGCAGATCGCGGTCGTCGCGGTCGTCGAGCTCGAGTTCGAGCTCCTCGTCGTAGCTGTCGATCAGGTCGTCCTGCATCCGCCGGAAGGCGTCGGCGTCGTCGGGCGAGAGACTGCGGTCTGCGCTCATGGTGTGCGGCGGGGCGAGGGCGTCGGGCCGGCCAAGGTGCCCCGTCCGGATGACAGCCGCGTGACAGTCGCGCCCGGCGCGCCGAGGGGACGGCGCACCGCGGGCCGGACCGGCCGTCGGGTCAGCGCCGCTCGATGCGGTAGACCGCGGCCGGGGGCAGGTTGCGCAGGGCGATGGCCACCCGCGTGGCCTTGAGCCCGAGCCGCTCGAGCAGCCGCTGCGGCACCGGGCAGCGAAAGCCGTAGGTGAACTGGTAGAACGCGCCGCCGGGCCTGAGCCGCAGGAAGGCGTCCTGCAGCACGCGGCGCACGCGCGCCGGCGTCATCGACAGCAGCGGCAGTCCGCTGACCACGGCGCCGGCGAGCTCGCCGTCGAAGAACTGCAGTGCACCGAGCCGCGAGGCGTCGTGGCGCACCAGCGTCGCGCGGGGGTAGCGCAGGCGCAGCGCCTCGAGGAACTCGTCGCCGAGCTCGACCAGGGCGAGCCGGTGCTCGGGCACGCCGCGCTCGAGCAGCGCGTCGGTGAACACGCCGGTGCCCGGGCCGAGCTCGATCACCGGCGCGCAGCTCGCCGCGATCGAGGCGGTCATGGCGGCGGCGAGCGACTGGCTCGACGGGGCGATCGCCGAGACGCGGCGCGGGTCGCGGATCCAGGCCCTGAAGAAGGCCCAGCCGGTGCCGGGTGTCGCCTGCTCGCGACCACCGCGCAGCGGCGCGCGCTGCAGCCGGGGCGCCGCGCGCAGCGCCCGCGACGCCGCTCGGCGGCCGGCGGTCCGGATCACGGGAGGCTTCGCCGCGAGCGGCTCGTGGAACGACGCAACATGGGCCGGGGTCGGAGGAGAGGCGTCGCGGTTGGAGGTCGCAGGTGGGGGCGGCGGTCAGGTGCAGCGATCAGGCGCAGCGGACGGGTGCAGGGGGCAGGCCGGTGCTGTGGACCGATCGGCACGACGGTTCGCAGGGTACCGCATCGAGGTGCCAGAGACCAACGCGGGGCCTTCGCCCCGGTACCGCCGACCCGCGTGCCGACCCGCGTACCGATCCGGTCGCGGGCCCGGTCCCGGGTCGGCACCTCGGCGGACCCCGACCGGCCTGCGGACGGCGTGTAGGATCGGCCGATCGTCCCGGAGGAGACCGACATGCTCGACGAGGCCCCGCCGATCCGGCGGCACGACTGGACCCGCCCGGACGCCGCCCGCGTCGAGGCCCTGCGCGACGTGCCGACCGGCTTCGTCGTCGACGCGCTGGGCGGCGGCGGCGCGCTCGACCATCGCGTCAAGCCGGCGGTCGCCGGACAGTTCCGGTTCACCGGCGTGGCGCTGACCTGCGACTGCGGTCCCGCCGACAACCTCGCGCTGTGCGCGGCGCTGCCGTCGGTGCTGCCCGGCGATGTGCTGGTCGCCGCCACGGCGGGCCACACCGGCTGCGCGGTCACCGGCGACCTGGTGCTGGGCATGGCCCGCAACGCCGGTGCGGTGGGCTTCGTCACCGACGGCTGCGTGCGCGACCTGCCCGGGCTTCGCGCGGTCGGGCTGCCGGCGTTCTGCGTCGGCGTGACGCCCAACTCGCCCGCCCGCAGCGGTCCGGGCACGGTCGGCGCACCGGTCGTGCTGGCCGGGCAGCGGGTGGCGAGCGGCGACGTCGTGGTCGCCGACGAGGACGGGGTCGTCGTGGTGCCGCAGGAGCGGCTCGACGAGGTCATCGCCCGTCTGCCGGCGATCCGCGCCGCCGAAGCCGAGATGGACCGGCGGGTGCGGGAAGGGCTGCGCGTCCCGCCGTTCCTCGCCGCGGGCTGATCGCGCCCCGCGGCGAGCGCGGCCGCCCACCCGGGCTCCCGGTCGACGATTGACCCGGCCGGATGGTATCGATACCATCGGTCGGGTGCCCAAGGGGGCGTCACCGGATCGGCCGGTGCGCGAGCCCTCCCGGGACCCGGAGACGAGCATGTCGGCCACCGAACCCGTGCAGACGGTCCGCAGCGCCTGGTGGGAGCCTCGCATCGACCGAGCGGTCCTCAAGCGGCTGATGAAGCGCTCCGACGCGCCCGGCATCCGCTTCCTGGCGATCTGGGCCGCGCTGCTGGTCGCCGGCGGCATCGCGATCCACCTGTCGCGCGGCACGCTCTGGCTCGTGCCGGCCGTGGTCGCCTACGGATTCGTGCTCGGATTCGCCTATGCGCCCTCCCACGAGTGCGCCCACGGCACGGCGTTCCGCACGCGCTGGCTGAATGAAGCGGTGCTCTGGGCGAGTTCGTTCGTCTGGGGCGAGTCACCGACCCATCGGCGCTTCGCGCACTCGCACCACCACACCCACACCTGGCACTGGAAGGTCGATGCGCAGATGGGGTACACGAATCCGGTGCGGCTGCGCACCTGGTTCGGCGACATCATCGGCCTGCTCGAATTCTGGCCGCGGGCCAAGCTGCTGGTGCGCCACGCACGCGGGCGCATCACCGACCGCGAGCGCACCTACCTGCCCGAGAACCAGGCGGCCACGGTGGTCCGCGAGGCGCGCCTGCTGATGGCCGGCTATGTCGGTCTGCTCGCCTGGGCCGCGATCGGCCAGACCTGGGTCCCGATGCTGTACTTCTTCATCCCGCGCTTCGCCGGCGCCTTCGGCGTGTACTCGTTCATCACCACGCAGCACATGGCGATGGCGCAGGACGTCAACGACCACCGCATCTGCACGCGCTCGATGACCAACAGCTGGCTGTCGCGGGTGCTGTACTGGAACATGAACTACCACATCGAGCATCACGTGTACCCGTCGGTCCCCTTCCATGCCCTGCCGGCGCTGAACGCCGCGATCCGCGACCAGCTTCCCGCGCCGAGCGCGAGCCTGTTCGCCGCCCATGCGGAGATCGTCCGGACGATCCTCGCGCAGCGCACCGACCCGAGCGCCACCGCGTACCACCCGCTGCCGCAGGGCGCGACGGGTCCGCGCGCGGCGGGCGGCTGAGGCGCGCGCCATGTGGGTCTCGCTGTGCCCGACGGCCGAGGTGCCGGACGACGACGTGGTCGAGGTGGTCCGTGACGGCCATGTGTTCTGTGCCTACCGCATCGCGGGCCGGCACTACGTGACCGACGGCATCTGCACGCACGCCGTCGCGCGGCTCGCCGAGGGCTTCGTGCTCGACGACGTCATCGAGTGCCCGATGCACAATGGGCGCTTCCACATCCCGACCGGGCGTGTCGACGGCCCGCCCGCATGCGAGCCGCTGCGCACCTACGCGGTCCGCGTCGAGGGCGCCGACCTGCAGATCGAGCTGCCCGGGACGCCGTGAGGCCGCCGCTCGTGCGGCCCGCTCAGCGGTGAGCCGCCGCGCTCCGGGCGCGCCGCCGCGCATGGCCGACGTCGCCCAGCACGCCGGCGTCGGCACGATCACCGTCTCGCGCGCGCTGCGCAGTCCGCAGCAGGTGTCGCCGCAGGTGCGCGAACGCGTGCGGGCCGCGATCGAGGCGACCGGCTACGTGCCGAACTTCGCCGCCGGGACGCTGAAGTCGCAGCGCTCGCGGATGGTCGCGGCGATCGTGCCGACGCTGCGCAGCGCGATCTTCGCCGAGACGGTCGATGCGCTCGCCGACGGGCTGCGCGCCCGCGGGCTGCAGCTGCTGATCGCCTCGTCGGGCTACTCCAGCGAGGCCGAGGAGTCGATCCTGCGGACGCTGCTCGGGCAGCAGCCGGTCGCGGTCGTGCTGACCGGGACGCACCATGCACCGGGCGTGCGGGCGCTGCTGCGTGCCCGCCGTCTGCCGGTGGTGGAGACCTGGGACCTGGCCGACGACCCGATCGATCGCGCGGTCGGCTTCTCGAACCGCGCCGCCGCCCGGGAGATGACGCTCGCGCTCGCCGCCCGCGGCCATCGGCGGATCGCGTTCGTCGGCACGCCGCCCGGCATCGAGCAGCGCGCGGCGCAGCGCCTGGCGGGCTATCGGGATGCGATGGCCGAGCTCGGGCTCGAGGCCGACGTCGAGATGCTCGACGACCTCGGCGTCTCGATCGCCTCGGGCGAACGCGCCGCCGAGGCGCTGCTCGCCCGCCGGCGACCGCCGCAGGCGGCGTTCTTCGTCAACGACGTGGCGGCGTTCGGCGCGGTGCAGGTCTGCCAGCGGCTCGGCGTTGCGGTGCCGACGGAGCTGGCGATCGCCGGCTTCGGCGACTTCGAGCTGGCCCGTGCGTCGAATCCGCCGCTGACGACGGTGCGCATCCCGGGCGCGCTGATCGGCGCGACGGCGGCGCGGCTCGTGCTCGAACGGCTCGACGGGGACGCGGTGCCGGACGGCGCGCCCGCACGGGACGCGCAGGCGCGCTGTGTCGACCTCGGCTTCGAGGTGATCAGCCGGAGAAGCGCTTGAGCAGTCCGCCCGCGGGCGGCGGCAGGAGCTTGGCGAGATCGTCGGCGCGCACGATCCGGATCTTGTTGGATCGGGCGAACGCGACCGCCTGCTCGCTGACCTCGCCGATCGCGACATAGATCGCGTCGTGCGCCTCGCGCCGCTCGCGCGCGGCGGCGAGCTCGCGCAGCGGCTCGATGCCGGTGCGCGCGACCTTCCAGCGGCGGAACGAGGCGATGCTGCGCCGCCAGCCCTGCGTCAGCGCGAAGTCGGCGCCCGCGTCATCGATCCGGGCGACCTGCCACCCCTCACGGGTCCAGGCCTGCTCGAGGGCGGTACCGAACTCGGCGGCGCCCATCGCGCGCACGGCCTGTTCCGTGGCGGCCACGCGGCCGGCGCTCGGTGCCTGCAGCGCGCGCCATCCGGTGATGCAGGCGATGACGATGAAGGGCAGGGCGATCGGCACCGCATAGAAGAACCAGGCGGGCGGCACGCCGAAGCGGGCGAACGCCAGCAGCGCGAGCGCGGTCAGTGCGCTGACCCACCAGGGCTTGCGCAGCAGGATCGCGAACAGCGAGTTCTCGGCCATCCGGAGCTTCATCGGTCGCCTCGAGGAGCGGGCCGGCAGGGGGCGCCGGCGAGGGAGCGAGGATACGACAGCGCGGGGCCGCGGCGGCCGGTGGCCGTGGGCGGTGGCGGGCCATGGCGCGGGCGGCCCGCGCCCGGAGGCTCAGAGGCGTCTTGCGCTGGGCACCGCGAAGTAGAACCACTCGGCACCGGGTGCCGCGTTCGGGTTCGGGAATACCACGCGGCCGTCCGCGGGCGCCGCCAGCGGCGTGCCGTCGCGGCGCAGGCCGATCGGCTCGCCGGCACGGACCGCCTCGAAGCTCGTCCAGGCCCGGGCCAGCCTGTCGTCGGCATGCTCGCGGTCGAACACCTCCACCAGGCGCAGCAGCTCGCGCGGCCGGGCGGCCGGCTCGACGGCGGTCGTGACCAGCCCCAGGTGCACGAGCGCCCGCCGCACCGCCGTCCAGGCGAAGGCCGGCGCCTCGGGGTCGTCGTGCTGGCCGCACTCCAGCGTGACCGCGCAGCCGCCGCGCGAGCGCATGTACTCGGTGGTGCCGACGCCGTACTCGGGGTCGGCGCCGGGTGCACCCCGGGCGGCACGCCGCCGCACGCCGCGCGCATAGGTGTCGAGCCATCCCTCGACGAGCCTCGGCGCCCCGAGCGCCAGCGCGAACGCCTGCTCGCGGGCAGCCAGCGCGAACGGCTCGAGCGGGCCGTCGTTGTCCTCGGGGCCGATCATCGCGAACGGCTCGCCCGCCGTGTGGAAGGAATGCAGGTCGAGCAGCACGTCGTGCGCGTCGAGCAGGGGGCACAGCCGATTGGCGATCCGGTCCTCGTGGTCGCGCGGTACCACGGTCGGACGCAGCATGCGGTTCAGGTTGCGGTCGCCTTCGCGGCGGCCGAGCGCCCGCGCCATCGGGTTGGCCACCGGCACGACGGTGAGCGTGCCGCGCTCGAGCCGGAGTTCACCCGCGTCGAGCGCCGCGACGAGTCGCTCGAGCGCGATGCTGCCGCAGCGCTCGTTGCCGTGGACCCCGCCGAGCAGGATCAGCCTCGGCCCGGGGCGCAGGGCGTCGAAGCGATGGGTGCGGAGCGCGGTGTCGGTCATCGCCACACGGTAAGCCGCCGATGCGGGCGCCGCAAGCCGGCGGGCGGTCAGCGGCCCCGCAGCCCGCGCCGGGCGAGCGTCACCACCGCCAGCGTCAGCGAGCCCGCCATCACGCCGACCAGCGCCTCGAGCACCGGGCGGGCGACAGTCGCGACCCACGACGACGCGCCACCCGCGACCGCCAGCACGACCGCATCGACCCCGTGATGCAGCCAGGGCAGGCCGTGCACCAGGATGCCGCCGCCGACCAGGAACATCGCGAGGGTCCCGGCGACCGACAGGCCGCGCATCAGCCAGGGCGCGGCCCGCAGCACCAGGCGCCCGAAGGCACGGAGCGCGCGGTCGAGCGCGGTCTGGCCCGGGCGCAGGCTGAGCGCGAGGCCGCCGTCATCGAGCTTGACGATCGCGGCCACCAGGCCGTAGACGCCGACCGTCATCGCCAGGCCAATGGCGGCGAGCACCGCGATCCGGGTGCCGAGGGGCGCATCGGCGACCGTGCCGAGCGCGATCACGATGATCTCGGCCGACAGCACGAAGTCGGTCCGCACCGCGCCCGCGATCTTGGTCCGTTCGTGCGCCACCGGGTCGACCGCCGGGTCGCTCATCGCCCGGGCGAGCACCGCGTGCTCGGCGTCGGCGCTGGCGGGGCCGTGCAGCCAGCGGTGGGCCAGCTTCTCGATGCCCTCGTAGACGAGGAACAGGCCGCCGGCGATCAGCAGCGGCGTGACCGCCCAGGGCGCGAAGGCGCTGATGGCGACCGCCGCCGGCACGAGCACGAGCTTGTTGCGCAGGGAGCCCTTGGCCACCGCCCAGACCACCGGCAGTTCCCGGTCGGCCTTCACGCCCGAGACCTGCTGGGCGTTGAGCGCGAGGTCGTCGCCGAGGACCCCCGCGGTCTTCTTCGTCGCGATCTTCGTCATCGTCGCGACGTCGTCGAGGATCGACGTGATGTCGTCGAGGAGGGCGAGGAGGCTGGCGCCGGCCATGGGCAGGGTCCTGTGGGCGGCCGTCAGCCGGGCGCCGGCGCGTCGCGCCGCGGGCCGGTCCGACGCAGCACGCGGCCCGGGCGCTCGCCGGTCGGCGCGCCACCGCGCCACACCGGACGGCCGTTGACGATCACGGTGTCGATGCCCGTCGCGGGCTGGCACGGGTCGGCGAAGTCGGCACGGTCGAGCACCGTCTCCGGGTCGAACAGGCACAGGTCCGCGAACAGCCCGGGGCGCAAGAAGCCGCGGTCGGCCAGGCCGAAGGTGCTCGCCGACAGCCCGGTCATCCGGTGCACCGCGTCCTCGAGCGGGAACAGCCTCAGCCCGCGGCAGTAGTGGCCGAGCACTCGGGGGAAGGTGCCCCACAGCCGCGGATGCGGATGGGCGTCGAAGGGCAGGCCGTCGGAGCCGACCATCGCCGCGGGATGCGCGAGCGCGGCCTGCACGTCGGCCTCGTCCATCGTGAAGTAGATCGCGCCGGCGGGCTGCAGGCGCCGGGCGGCCTCGTGGGCGTCGACGCCCCATTCGGCGGCGATCTGCGCGAGGTCGCGGCCGGCCACGCCGTCGACGCGGTCCGACCAGGTCACCAGCACGCGCTCGGCGCGGTCGATCATCTCGGGCCGCAGGATCGTCGAGCTCGCGGTGTACGGATAGACGTCGAAGGCCACCGGCTGCGCCGCGCGGGCGGCATCCATACGCGGCAGCGTCTCGCGCATGCGGCCGAAGTTCGCACGGCCGGCGCACTTGTGGTGCGAGACCACCACCGCCGCGCCCGCGCGTCGACCGATGCCGAAGGTCTCGTCCATCGCGGCGAGCACCGCATCGCCCTCGTCGCGCATGTGCGCGGTGTAGAGACCGCCCCATCGGCCGAGCGGCTCCGCCACCCGCGCCACCTCGTCGGCGGTCGCGGCCGCCGCAGGCGGATAGAACAGCCCGCTCGACATCCCGATCGCGCCCTGCGCCAGGCACGCGTCGAGCAGCGTGCGCATCCGCTCGATCTCGTCGTCGGTCGCGGGGCGCGCGAGGTCATCGCCCATCACCGAGGCGCGCAGCGTCGAGTGACCGATCAGGAAGGCGGCGTTGAGCGCGGGACGCGCCGCCTCGACCTTCGCGGCGAACGATGCGAAGTCGGGCGCGGCGTGCGAGGGATCGCGCACGATCAGCGACAGCAGGTCGGAGGCGACCTCGGGGCGCAGCACCGGTGCCGCGCTCGCGCCGCAGTTGCCGCAGATGACCGTGGTCACGCCCTGGCTCGCCTTCATCGCCATCGCCGGCTGCGCGATCAGCGCGGTGTCGTCGTGGGTGTGCACGTCGATGAAGCCCGGCGCAAGCACGCGGCCCAGGGCATCGATCTCGAGGGCGCCGCGCAGGGCGGCCCGTGCGCGGGCATCGTGGACGTCGTGGCGCAGCACCGCGGCGATGCGCTCGCCTGCGACCGCGACGTCGGCACGGAAGCGCGGCGCGCCGCTGCCGTCGATCACGTCGGCGTCGCGGATCAGCAGGTCGTGGGTCGGAGGCATCGACAGGAGTCTAGCCGAGCGCGCGTGCGACCGGTCGCGGTTCCTGCGGCTCGCGCGCGCGGTGCCGATCACGCATCATCGGCCCACGGCGCCGCGCGGCGCCGTCGGACGCGACGAGGAGCACGCGATGGCGATCACGCAGCTGGTCGAGTACGAGGACGCATCCCCCGAGGTGCGCGCCGTGTACGACGACATCATGACCACCCGCAAGACGGACTGGGTCAACAACATGTGGAAGGCGCTCGCCCACCATCCGCCGACGCTCGCCCGGGTGTGGTCGGAGGTGAAGACGGTGATGGCACCGGGCGCGCTCGATCCGCTCACCAAGGAACTCGTCTACGTCGCCGTCAGCGTGACCAACAACTGCGAGTACTGCCTGCACTCGCACACCGCGGCGGCCCGGGCCAAGGGGATGACCGAGCCGATGCTCGGCGAGCTGATGGCGGTGGTGGCGCTGGCGAACCAGACGAACCGGCTCGCGATCGGCTACCAGGTGCCGGTCGACGAGCGCTTCAGGTCAGCGCCACCGCGAAACCCCGGCTAGTCGCGGGCCGGGCCATCATCGCGTCGTACCAGCGGCGCACGTTGGGGAACTCGGCGAGATCGACCTTGTGCTTCTCGTGGCGCCAGGCCCAGCCGACGATCGCGAAGTCGGCGATGCTGGGCTCGGCGCCCGCGAACCATTCGACCTCGGCGAGGCGTCGGTCGGCCACGCCGTACAGCCGCCGCGTCTCCTTCGAGTAGCGCTCCAGGCCGTAGCGTCGGTCCTGCTCGTCCTGCACGCCCAGGAAGTGATGGACCTGGCCGGGCATCGGCCCGAACCCGCCCATCTGCCACATCAGCCACTCGTAGACCGGGATCCGGGCACGCGGGTCGGCGGGCAGGAAGCGGCCGGTCTTCTCGCCGAGGTAGAGCAGGATCGCGCCCGACTCGAAGACGCTGATCGGCGCGCCGCCCGGGCCCTCGGGGTCGACGATGGCCGGGATGCGGTTGTTCGGGCTGATCTTCAGGAAGGCCGGGTCGAACTGCGCGCCTTTCCCGATGTCGATCGGGAACACGCTGTACGCCAGGCCCATCTCCTCGAGCGCGACGCTCACCTTGCGGCCGTTGGGCGTGTTCCAGGCATGCAGCTCGATCGTCATGGGGCGGGCTCGTTCGCGGGCGGGGAGGGAGGCCGGAATTGTCGCACGCAGCCTCGCCGCGATCCGCGGGCGGTACCATCCGATGTCCCCACCCTTCAGGAGCACTGAGATCATGGCGAAGATCCGATCGATCGGGCGGCGCGCGCTGATGGCCGCCTGCATGGCGGGCGGTCTGGCTGCGTTCGGCGCGGCGGGCGATGCGCGTGCGCAGTCGACCTTCATCGTGGTCTCGTCGACCACGTCGACCGAGCAGTCCGGGCTCTTCAAGCACCTGCTGCCTGCCTTCACGAAGCAGACCGGCATCGAGGTGCGGGTGGTCGCGCTCGGGACCGGCCAGGCACTCGATGCGGCGCGCCGCGGCGATGCCGACGTGGTGCTGGTCCACGACCTGCCTGCCGAGCAGCGCTTCGTCGCCGAAGGCTTCGCGAAGACGCGAGCCGACGTGATGTACAACGATTTCGTGATCGTCGGGCCCAAGTCCGATCCGGCCCGCATCGGCGGCCTGAAGGACACCCTGGAGGCGATGCGGCGCATCCAGTCGGCGCAGGCCCCGTTCGTCTCGCGCGGCGACCGCAGCGGCACCCATGCCGCCGAACTGCGCTTCTGGAAGGAGGCCGGCGTCGACCTCGAGCGCACGCGCGGTCCCTGGTACAAGGAGACCGGTTCGGGCATGGGGCCGGCGCTGAACACCGCCTCGGGCATGAACGCCTACCTGCTGACCGACCGCGGCACCTGGCTGAGCTTCCGGAACCGCGGCGAGCTGCAGGTGCTGGTCGAGGGCGACCGCCGGCTGTTCAACCAGTACGGCGTGATGCTGGTCAATCCGGAACGCCATCCGCACGTCAAGCGCGAGGCCGGGCAGCGCTTCATCGACTGGCTGCTGTCGGCCGAGGGCCAGCGCACGGTCGCCGAGTTCAAAGTCAACGGCGAGCAGCTGTTCTTCCCGGGCTCGGGCAGCTAGCCCCGGGTCGCGCCCCGCCGGACGGGGCCTTCGCAGCCGATCGTCCGCCCGGCGGGGCCGCTCGTCCCGCCCGCCGGCGGCGCGCCCTACAGCGTGCGCCGGGGCGGCCGACAACCCGATCACGATGGCCTTCACCCCCGAGCGCCGACCGTGAATCGGATCACGCAGCGAGTCGCCGCGTGCCTGTCCGCGGCCCTGTCCGCGTGCCTGTCGCTGTACGCCGCGTCCGCGTCCGCGCAGCCCGCCCCCGAGCCAGGCAGCGCGTCGCCCGACGCGGCGCAGGTGCTGCGCTCCGACGGCCAGACGATGCTGGTGCGCGGCAGCGCCTTCCTGTCGCCGGTCCGCGCGGAGGTGCCGATCCGCTCCGGTGACCGCATCCGCACCGGGCCGGATGGCCACGTGCAGCTGCGCTTCGCCGACGGCGGGCTGATCTCGATCCAGCCCAGCAGCGACTTCCGTGTCGACAGCTGGATCTACGACTCGCAGCGCCAGCGCAGCTTCTTCGAGCTGATGCAGGGCTCGATCCGGGCGGTCTCGGGCCGGATCGGCAAGCGCGACCCGGAGGACTGGCGGCTGCGCACCCCGACCGCGACGATCGGCATCCGCGGCACCGCGTTCTCCGTCCACGAGGCGCCGACCTGTCCGGTCGCGGGCTGCCCGGCGGGCATCGAGCCCGGCCTGACCGTCGAGGTCACCGAAGGCCGCGTCGCGGTCCGGACCGCCGCCGGGGCCACCGAGGTGCCGGCCGGTTCGACGCTGCGGGTGCGCGATGCACGCACCGTGCCGACGCTGGCGACCGCGCCCGCGCGTCCGGTGCCCGCCGCGCGTCCGGCGCGGGGTGCGGCCGCAGGCGTGGTGGGCGGCGCGGCCCGCGCTCCCGGTA
>CAIUGQ010000552.1 GCA_903898725.1 uncultured Burkholderiales bacterium
GGCGTCCTCGCGCGAGCTGGGCGAGGGGCTCGTCGCGGTCAGCCTGCCGCGCGCGCCGCTCGAACGCGGCGGCTACGCGCGGATCGTGGTGGTCGACGCCGCCGGGCGTCGCGCGTGGACGAATCCGGTCTGGTTCTGAGGCGCCGTGATCAGCTCGGATCCTCCGCCGCCGCCTCGCCCTCGCTCCGACGCGACCAGATCCGCAGCAGCGCCAGCGTCGCGCCGAGCAGCACCGGTCCGACGAAGAAGCCCGCCATGCCGAACACGAAGAGGCCGCCGATCATCGCCAGCAGCATCGGCACCGTGTGCAGCCGCACGCGGTTGCCGACCATCATCGGATAGAGCAGGTTGTCGGCCATGCCGACCACCGTCGTGCCCCAGCCGAGCATCACGGCGGCCTTGATCCAGCTGCCGTCGAACGCGAGCCACAGCGCTGCCGGGATCCAGACGACCGGCGTGCCGAGCACCGGCACCAGCGCCGCCACCGCCATGACCACCGACCAGAAGAGCGCGGCGGGCACGCCCAGGATGAAGAGCATCGCGCCGCCGAGTGCGCCCTGCAGCAGCGAGACCAGCACCTTGCCGACCAGCGTCGCGTAGAGCGTGTCGCCGATCTCGCGCAGCAGCGCGCGTCCCTCGGGTCGTGACAGCGGCAGCAGCGTGACGATCGTGCGCAGCACGGCATCGCGGTCGCGCAGGAAGTAGAACAGCAGGAACACGGTCAGGGTGAGCTGCAGCACGCCCTCGAGGGAGGCCTGCACCGCCGACGTGCCGATGCCGGCGGCGAGGTCGCCGGCCCGCTGCACGAGCGCGCCCGCATCCACGTTGGCCTGCAGCCACGACCAGGCCGGCGCGAGCACTGCCTGAGTGGCGAGCAGCCGCTCGGGCCCGCCCGAGGCGACCCAGTCGCGGGCGAGCCCGAAGGCGGCGGCGGCCTGCGCGGCGATGCGCGGGATCAGCGCCATCGTCGGCACGCCGATCACGATGAAGACGACCAGACACGACAGCAGTGCGGCGACGCCAGGTCGGCGAAGCCTGCGCACGAGGTGGCGCTGCAGGGGCCAGGCCACCACCGCGAGCGCGCACGCCCAGGTGAGCGACGTGACGAACGGCCGCGCGACCTGCCAGCACAGCCACAGCGCGAGGGCGGTGAGGGCCAGCAGCGCGAGACGGTGCGCGGTCCAGTTCGCGTCGGGATCGACCGGGGCGAGCTGCGCCGGTGCGTCGCCGGGGACGGGGTCGAGGACGTTGCCCAGCACGTTGCCTGGGGGGGAGGGGCGCGGGTCGCTCATCGCCCGATCGTAGGCGGCGCCCCATCGGCGACGTCCGGCCAAGCTGTCGCGACGCCGGGGCGGTGCGGGCCGCGTCGTGCGTCGCGTCCGGTACGGCGGGGTTCAGCGACCGACGATCAGCGGGATCAGCACCGCGCCGACGACGCCGTGCAGCCCCATCGCGAGGCTGGCCCAGGCGCCCGCCTCGGGGTGCACGGTGAACGCCCGCGAGGTGCCGATGCCGTGCGCCGCGATGCCGAGCGCCGCGCCGCGCTGCCACCAGGCGCGGCAGCCGACCGCATCGAGCACGAAGCGCCCGAGCGCCGCGCCCAGCACCC
>CAIUGQ010000553.1 GCA_903898725.1 uncultured Burkholderiales bacterium
AACCCCTTGACCTCGGTGACCGTCAGGCCGGTGACGCCGACCTCGGCCAGGGCCTCGCGGACCTCGTCGAGCTTGAACGGCTTGATGATCGCGGTGATGCGTTTCATGGCGCTCTCCAACGGTGCAGTGCTGTGTCTGCCCCGATTGTAGCGGTCAGTCGCGGAACTTCGACGTGATCGGGTACCGCCAGTCCCGTCCGAAGGCGCGCGGCGTGACCCGGATTCCGACCGGTGCCTGCCTGCGCTTGTACTCGCTGATCCGCATCAGCCGGACGACCTTGTCGACCGCTTCCCGAGGAAATCCGGCGGCGACGATCTCCTCGACCCGGCGGTCCTCCTCCATGTACATCTGGACGATGCCGTCGAGCTGGTCGTAGGGCGGCAGCGAGTCCTGATCCTTCTGGTCCGGGCGAAGTTCGGCACTCGGCGGGCGCGTGATGATGCGCTCCGGGATCACCGGCGACACGCCGTTGCGGTAGGCGCAAAGCCGATAGACCAGCGTCTTGGCGATGTCCTTGATGACCGCGAACCCGCCGGCGAGGTCGCCGTACAGCGTCGAGTAGCCGACCGCCATCTCGGACTTGTTGCCGGTGGTGAGCACGATCGAGCCGAACTTGTTCGACAGCGCCATCAGCAGGGTGCCGCGGATCCGGGCCTGCAGGTTCTCCTCGGTGGTGTCGGGCGTGGTCCCCCGGAACTCGCCCTCGAGGGTGCTCAGGAACGCATCGAAGCAGGTCGCGATCGGGATCTCGTCGTAGCGCACGCCGACCCGCGCCGCCATGTCGCGCGCATCGATCCAGGAGATGTCCGCGGTGTAGGGCGAGGCCATCATCACGGCGCGCACCCGGTCGGCCCCGAGCGCATCGACCGCGATGGCCAGCGTCAACGCCGAATCGACACCGCCGGACAGGCCGATGATGGCGCCCGGAAAGCCGTTCTTGCCGATGTAGTCGCGCACGCCGAGGACGAGGGCCTGGTAGACCTGCGCCTCGAGGGGCATGGCCGGCTCGATCGGACCGGAGAGCCGGCCGTCGTCGGCGACGTCGACGAGCAGCAGGTCCTCGACGAACGCCTTCGCCTGGGCGGCGAGCGCGCCGTCGGCGTTCAGCGCGAAGGACATGCCGTCGAAGACCAGCTCGTCCTGTCCGCCGACCAGGCTCGACAGCACGACCGGCATGCCCTGGGCGCAGACGTTGTCGCGCACGACGTCCATGCGGTCCTGCTGCTTGTCGAGGTGGTAGGGCGAGGCGTTCGGCGCGAGCAGGATGCGCGCACCCGCCGCCTTGGCCGCGGCCGGCGCGTGCGGGAACCAGAAGTCCTCGCAGATCACGACACCGAGCCGCAGGCCGTCGACCTCGAACACCAGCGGCTCGCCGCCTGGCGCGAAGTAGCGCTGCTCGTCGAAGACGCCGTAGTTGGGCAGCTCGCGCTTGCGGTACTCGCCGACGATGCGCCCGGCGTGCACCACCGAGGCCGCGTTGTAGCGGCGCCCCTCGTGCTCGGTCGGATGGCCGACGACGAGGCGAAGCTCGGGCCAGTGCGCGGACTGCTCGACGAGCGCGTCCAGCGCCGCCCGCGTCCTGTCATAGAATGCCCCGCGCAGCAGCAGGTCCTCGGGCGGATAGCCGGTCAGCGAGAGCTCGGGCGTCACCAGGACCCGGGCACCGGCCTGCACCGCCTGGGCGGCGGCCGCGGCGATCCGGCCCCGGTTGCCGTCGAAATCACCGATGATCTGATTCAGCTGGGCACTGGCGATCCGGATGGGCATGAGCGGCAAAGCAGGGGCGGCACGGGTCGGCGATTATCGCACGCGCATCGTGAGCGACATCCGCACCCTGAGTGCGCAGGAGTGGGATGCGCTCGCCGGCGACGCCGGCCCCGGGCCGTTCGCGCGGCACGCGTTCCTCGCGGCGCTGCAGGCCGCCGGCTGTGTCGGCGAGGACAGCGGCTGGCAGCCGCACTTCGTGTGCGTGGAGGACGCATCGGGCACGCTCGCCGGCGCCGCCCCGCTCTACCTGAAGGCCCATTCCTACGGCGAATACGTGTTCGACTGGGCCTGGGCCGACGCCTACCGCCGGCACGGCCTCGAGTACTACCCGAAGGCGCTGGTCGCCATTCCGTTCACGCCGGTCCCCGGTCCGCGCCTGCTGGCGCGCGACGACGCTGCACGGGCCGCGCTGGTCGGCGCACTGCTGGCGCAGTGCGAGACGCACGGGCTGTCGTCGCTGCACGTGCTGTTCCCGCAGGAGGCCGATGCGCGTGCGCTGGCCTCGGCCGGGCTGATGCGCCGCCTGGGCGTGCAGTTCCACTGGTCGAATCCGGGCTGGCAGGACTTCGACGCGTTCCTCGCCGCGCTCGCCCAGCCCAAGCGCAAGAAGATCCGGGCCGAGCGCCGCAAGGTGGCCGAAGCCGGCGTGACCGTGACGATGCTCGCGGGCGAGGCGATCACCGAGGCGGACTGGACGTTCTTCGCCCGCTGCTACCGGACGACGTACGCGCAGCATCACTCCACGCCCTACCTGAACCGCGCGTTCTTCGTCGAACTGGCGCGCACCATGCCCGAGGCGCTGCTGATGGCGCGGGCCTCGCGCGAGGGCCGCCCGATCGCCGCGGCCCTGCTGATGCGCGATGCCCGCGCGATCTACGGCCGCTACTGGGGGGCCCTGGAACACGTCCCCTGCCTGCACTTCGAGGCGAGCTACTACGCACCGATCGAGTGGGCGATCGCCCACGGCATCGAGCGCTTCGAGGGCGGCGCCCAGGGCGAACACAAGATGGCGCGCGGCTTCCTGCCGGTGCAGACCTGCTCGTACCATCACCTCGCCCACCCTGCGTTCGCCGATGCGGTCGAGCGGTTCCTGGAGCGCGAGGCGGGTGGCGTCGACGCCTACCTCGACGAACTCGACGAGCGCTCGCCGCTGCGCCGCACGGCACCGGACCCCGGCGCCGACTGAGCAGCGACGCCAGGCGGACTCAGAACTGCGGCTTGTCGGTCGAGGCCTTGTAGCGCGCCAGCCCGTCGTTGATCTCGGTGGCCGCATCGTCCGGGCCGCCCCAGCCGATCACCTTCACCCACTTGCCGGGCTCGAGGTCCTTGTAGTGCTCGAAGAAGTGCTGGATCTGCTGCAGCCGGATCGGGTTGAGGTCGTCGTGCTTCTTCCAGTGCGAGTAGATCGGCAGGACCTTGTCGATCGGCACGGCGAGCAGCTTCGAGTCGCCGCCGGCCTCGTCGTTCATCTTCAGCACGCCGAGCGCGCGGCAGCGGATCACGGCGCCGACCGCGATCGGGTACGGCGTGATCACCAGCACGTCGACCGGATCGCCGTCGTCGGCGATGGTGTGCGGGATGTACCCGTAGTTACACGGGTAGTGCATCGCCGTCATCATGAAGCGATCGACGAACAGCGCGCCGGTGGCCTTGTCCACCTCGTACTTGATCGGATCGGCGTTCATCGGGATCTCGATGATCACGTTGAAGTCGTTGGGGATGTCGCGGCCGGAGCCGACGCGATCGAGGTTCATGGAGGCAGTCCCGAAGGGTTCGAAGGCTAGGAAGGAGTTTCCGGCATTGTAACGGCGATGCTGCACTGCAGCACCTCCGGCTGTCGCAGCGGGATCGCGGATAATCGGCCCGAATCCCGTTCCTGCACCCGATTCCCGACCCGCATCACCGTCGCGACCGGCGCCTCCGGCCGCGCGCACCGGAGGCCCGACATGCTGCACAACCCCATGCGCTTCGTCCATTTCATCGGCAACGAGTCGGTCCCCTCGCGCAGCGGCGAGTCGCTGCCGGTGATCGACCCGTCGAGCGGCACCGTGTTCGCGCAGATCGCGCGCGGCGGTGCGGACGACGTCGACCAGGCCGTCGCGGCAGCGCGCTCGGCCTATGCGGGCCTCTGGGGCCGGGTCTCCGCGGTCGACCGCGGCCGCCTGCTGCGGCGCTGGGCCGACGCGGTCGAGGCCCATGTCGACGAGCTCGCCCAGCTCGAATCCCAGGACACCGGCAAGCCGCTGAAGCAGGCGCGGGCCGACGCGGTGGCGCTGGCGCGCTACTTCGAGTTCTATGCGGGCGCCGCCGACAAGCTGCACGGCACGACGATTCCCTACCAGGACGGCTACACGGTCCTGACGATCCGCGAGCCGCATGGCGTGACCGGGCACATCGTGCCCTGGAACTATCCGATGCAGATCTTCGGGCGCTCGGTCGGGGCTGCACTCGCCGCAGGCAACGCCTGCGTCGTCAAGCCTGCCGAGGACGCCTGCCTGTCGCTGCTGCGCGTCGCGTCGCTCGCAGCCGCGGTCGGGTTTCCGGCCGGGGCGCTGAACATCGTGACCGGGCTCGGACCGGAAGCCGGCCAGGCGCTCGCCGAGCATCCCGGCATCGACCACATCTCGGTCACCGGCTCGACCGAGACCGGCAAGCGCGTCGCGATCGCGGCGGCCGGGCATCACTGCCCGGTGACGCTCGAGCTCGGCGGCAAGTCGCCGCAGCTGGTGTTCGCCGACGCCGACCTCGAGGCGGCCCTGCCGGTGCTCGTTAATGCGATCGTCCAGAACTGCGGGCAGACCTGCTCGGCCGGCAGCCGGGTGCTGGTCGAGCGCTCGGTCTACGAGCCCCTGCTCGAGCGGCTCGCGGCGCGGTTCTCGGCGCTGCGTGCCGGTCCGGCCTCGATGGACCTCGACCTCGGGCCGCTGGTGAACCGCAAGCAGCAGCAGCGGGTGTGGGACTTCCTGTCCGATGCGCAGGCCGGCGGCATCGAGATGATGGCGCAGGGCGAGATCGTCGACGACGCGCCGGGCGACGGCTTCTACCAGGCGCCGGTGCTGCTGCGTGACGTGCCGAGTGCACACCGGCTGTGGCAGGAGGAGGTCTTCGGACCCGTCCTCGCCCTGCAGCCCTTCGACGACGAGGACGAGGCGCTCGCCTCGGCCAACGGCACGCAGTACGGCCTGGTGGCGGGCGTCTGGACACGCGATGGCGGCCGGCAGATGCGGCTCGCCCGCAGGCTCCACTGCGGCCAGGTGTTCATCAACAACTATGGTGCCGGCGGCGGGGTCGAACTGCCGTTCGGGGGCGTCAAGGCCAGCGGCCACGGGCGCGAGAAAGGCTTCGAGGCGCTGTACGCGTTCACCACCCTGAAGACGGTGGCGATCAGGCACGGTTGATCTAGCTGCCCGCCCCCACCGCCACCCTCACCGCCTCCCGGAACGCCCGCCCCGCCTCCTCCTGCCGCCCCAGGGTCTCGTACAGTTCGCCGAGGGCCGCATGAACGGCCACCGTCGGCTGCTGACGGGCCGCCAGCTTCAGGTAGTCCTCGGCCTTGCCCCAAAGCTTCTCGTCGGAGCAGAGCCGCCCGAGCGCGAGCAGCAGCGTGGGCTCGTCGCCGTAGCGGGCGCGCCAGCCCTCGAGCCGCTCGAGCCGATCGCGCAGCGCCAGTCCGCCGATCCGCGCGTAGGTTGCGGGCAGCGGCTCGGCGAAGCCGGCATCGAGTGCCTGCTCGACGATCCGCCGGGCATCGTCCGCCGCGCCCGCATCGGCCAGTGCGGCCGCGGTCTGCGAGGCGAGTTCGGGCAGCGCGCGCTCGTCGGCCCTCAGCGAGCGCCACAGGTCGCGCAGCGCCGCCGGGTCACCGGCCTTGCGCGCGACCAGCTCGCCGTAGGCCTTGTCGCGCAGGCGACGCACGGCCGCCGGGTGCAGCGCGTCGCGCTTCTCGACCAGGCGCAGCGTGTGCAGCACGTCGTCCCAGCGCTCGGCCTGCTCGTAGGCACGGAGCGCGGTCCGCAGCGAGACGATGTGCCGGGCGCCGCGGGCATGCATGCGCTCGACGATCTCGATCGCCTCCTGCGTGCGCCGATCCTCGACCGCGAGTTCGGCCTGGGTCATCAGCAGGGCGTTGCTGGCGCCGGCGTCGCCCTGCGCTTCCTGCAGCCAGCGGTCACGGCGTGACTGCTCCTGCATGCGCTGCGCGGATCGGGCTGCCAGCAGCGCCGAGGGGGCCGCGGTGATCGGAGACGTCCGGGCGAGCAGCGCATGTCGCTCGACCCGCGCATGGCGCCCCTCGAAGAACGCCAGCACGCTGTCGCGCAGCGCGCCGACGGCGAGGTCCTGCTGCCTGCGCTGACGGTAGTCGCGCACCCGCTGCGGCAGGCGCAGTGCCCGCGCGGTGCCGACCAGC
>CAIUGQ010000554.1 GCA_903898725.1 uncultured Burkholderiales bacterium
CGCTTCCGTGTCGAGCGTCTCGGTGAGCGTGCCGCGCTGCGCGACGTTCAGGTTGCGCTTCATGTAGCCGACGGCCACGGTCGGCAGCGACGCCAGCTCCTTCGCGTAGGCCGCTGCCGCCGCGGCGAGCTGCTCGTACGGCGCGGTGCGGTCGATCATGCCGAGGCGCAGCGCCTCCTCCGCGAGCACCACGCGCCCGGTGAAGTAGAGTTCGCGCGCTTTCGAAGCGCCGACCAGGTGGCTGAGGAAGTAGCTGCCGCCGAAGTCGCCCGAGAGGCCGATCTTCGAGAAGGCGGTGGTGAACTTCGCGTCGTCGGCCGCGATCCGCAGGTCGCAGGCGAGCGCGAGCGACAGGCCTGCGCCGGCCGCTGGGCCGGGGATGACCGCCAGCGTGGGCTTGGGCATCTCGTGCAGCCAGCGGACCGCTTCCATGCGGGCCCGCAGGTCCGTCACCTTCGTGTCGAAGCTCGGGTCGTCGGCGGATGCGCCGCCCGCCCGCTGGGCAAAGCCCTTGACGTCGCCGCCCGAGCAGAACGCCCGGCCGGCGCCGGTCAGCACCACCGCGCGCACGGCCGGGTCGAGCGCGAGACGCTGCAGCGCCTCGGCGAGCCCGACCATCATCGGCCGCGACAGCGCGTTGCGCGAGTCGGGGCGGTTCAGCGTCAGCGTGGCGATGCCGCCGTCGACGGTCTCGATCAGGTCCTGGGTCATGCGTGTCTCCTCTGTCGTGTCCGGATCCGGGTGCCGCCGAACATAGCCGATCCGCGCGCGATGCGCTCGCCGCGGGCCGGGATTGTGCGCCGGGGCGGGCGCGGCGCGGTGCCGCGCCCGGGTTGCCCGGTCAGGCCGTGGTCGTGGCCGGCGCCGGGAACCCGTTGCGGCCCGGGAAGTCCGGTGCCAGCGTGCGGGCGTTCGGCATCTTCAGCCAAAGCCGCAGCAGGCGCCGGCGGCGCTCCGGCTCGTCGAAGTCCTCGAACCCCGTGCGCGAGTGCAATACCGCGTAGTTGTTCGCGAACTGGATGTCGCCCGGCTCCAGCATCATGTCGAGCCGGATCGACGGGTCGAGCAGGATCGCGTCGAACGCGTCGAGCGCCTCCAGCTCCATGCGCGAGAGCGGCGCGCCGCGCAGCTCGTGGCCGAGCTCGATGTACTGGCGCAGGTAGCGGCAGCTCAGCTTGCCGTCGTGGATGCTGAAGATCGGCGACGCGGTCGGCTCCGGCTCGCCCAGGTGGGCGAACCACCACGGCCGGTACAGCAGGCCGAGGTACTCCGGGTGGCGCTCGAGCATCGCGTTGTAGACCGCCGCCACGCTCACCAGGCTGCTGACGCCACCCGCCTTCGCCTGTCGCACGCTCAGCAGCCCCACGACGTCCGACAGGTCGCCGTGGTACGGCAGGTAGTTGTTCGTCTGGTAGACCCGGGTCGACTTGTCCTTCGGGTCGCCCACCGCCGCCACCACCGCGAGCAGCTCGCCCTTGGGGTTCTGGCGCACCGGCAGGCCCAGGTGC
>CAIUGQ010000555.1 GCA_903898725.1 uncultured Burkholderiales bacterium
GAGGTACCCGGCCGGTGCTCGACACCCGCCGGCATGCCGAGAACGCGACCGGCTACCGGAGCGAGTGCCTGCGCGACGACGTCATGCGCGGAGCCTTCCGGGAAGCCGACGATCAGCGCGGCACGCGGGGCGGCCGGGGTGGCGGCGACCCCGAGGGAGGGCAGCGCGGCCAGTCCCAGCAGGGCGCGACGGCGGTCGGTTCGGAGCAGACGGAACATGCGTGCGGAAGGCGTCGACGGACCTCGACGCAGGCCGTCGTGGCGGGAACGGGGGGGCGAGCCTATCACCCCGGGGCGGCGTCGCACCGCAGGACTGCGGTGGCGGGCCGCGCACCGACGGCCGGGCCCGCGCGCGGGCCCGGATCAGCGTGGCCTCAGACGCGCACCAGCCCCAGCAGGTGGGCGACGTCCTTGAAGAAGATGCGGACGTGCGCGATCGGCTTCTTGCGCACCAGCTTCTTGTTCATGTACGACTCGAAGGTGAGCTGCTGCACGTCGCGGTCGCGGCAGATGTCGACGAAGCGCTCGCGGCGCTTGTCGCTGGAGTACCAGAACCACTGCATCACGCCGAGCACCCAGAACACGCGGCCGTGCTCGCGCATGAAGCGCTTGCGGGCGCGGGCGAGCACGCGGGCATCGCCGGTCTCGAGCAGCGCGTGGACCGCGTCGGCGGCATAGGTGCCGCAGACCATCGCGTAGTAGATGCCTTCTCCCGAGGCCGGCGCGACGACACCCGCCGCGTCGCCGGCGAGCACCACGTCGCGCCCGTTGTCCCAGCGCGGCAGCGGCTTCATCGGCAGCGGCGCGCCTTCGCGGCGCAGCGTGCGCGCATCCTGCAGGCCGACCTTCTCGCGCAGCTCGCCGGTGGCGGCCCGCAGCGAGAAGCCCTTGTCGGCGCTGCCGGTGCCGATGCTCAGCGTCTCGCCGTGCGGGAACACCCAGCCGTAGAAGTCGGGCGAGAGCTTGCCCTGGTACCAGACGTCGCAGCGGCCGGCGTCGTAGTCCGCGGGCAGCTTCTCGGGCACCGCGACGATCTCGTGGTACGCGAAGACGAACTTGCCGAGCTCCGCGCCGGGCACGGCCTGACGGGCGACCGCCGAGTTGGCGCCGTCGGCGCCGATGACGGTGCGGGCGCGCACGCGCGCCGGCGTGCCCTCGCCCAGACGCGGCGTCTCGCGCAGCCGGTAGTGGACGACGGTGGTGCCGTCCGCATCGCGGTCGAGGCGCTCGAACACCCCCGTGCGGCGGATCGCGCCGGCCTTGGCCGCGCGCACGCGCAGGAACTCGTCGAAGCGATCGCGGTCGACCATGCCGACGAAGCCGCCCTCGATCGGGATGTCGACGTTCTTGCCGGCGGGCGACACCATCCGTGCGCTGGTGGCGCGCGCGACGAGCTGCTCGTCGGGGATGGCGTAATCCTTGATCAGCCGGGGCGGCACCGCGCCGCCGCAGGGCTTCACGCGGCCCGCGCGGTCGAGCAGCAGCACGCTGCGGCCCTTGGCCGCGAGCTCCTGGGCGGCGGTCGCGCCCGAGGGCCCGCCACCGACCACCACCACGTCGAAGGTCTCGATCTGATCCATCTGAGTCATCCTCTCTCCGCGCCCACGACGCGGTAGTCGCCGAGCGGCGCGGGGGTTCCGCGCACGGGCTCGGGGGTGGGGTCGATCCGGAATTCGCCGGCGCCGGAGCGCCCGATGCGCGCGGCCATGAAGGCCGACACGATGAAGAGGGCGGCCTCGAGCGCGAACACCGACGCGTACGCCGGGCCGGGCGAGCCGATGAGCCAGCGCGCGACATCGCTGGCCGCAGCGCCGGCGAGCCCGCCGATGCCGAAGGCGACGGCCTGTGCCGCGCCCCACAGGCCCATGCGCACGCCCTCGCGCGACTCGCGGCCTTCGCCGGCCAGCCGCATCATCGAGGCGATCGCGGCGATGGCGAAGGCACCGTTGGAGACACCGAGCGCGAACACCATCGGGCGCAGCGGCCAGCCGCCGCCGCCTTCGCCGGCGGCACCGGCGAGCGCGAGGCCGACCAGCACCAGCGCCGACGCGATGCAGCCGCCGATCGTCCAGCCGCGCAGCGTGCCGAGCTGGCGGCCGGCGAAGCGGCTGCCCGCGAACGCGGCGATCAGCATGCCCACGAAGGCACCGCCGTGCTGCACGCCCGACAGTGCGGTGGACTCGCCCGGCGTGTAGCCGAACACCGCGCCCGAGAACGGCTCGAGGATCAGGTCCTGCGCGCTGTAGGCGAGCATCGACACGAACACGAATACCGTGAAGCGGCGGGCGGCGGGCTCGGCCCAGACCTGCGCCAGCGCCTCGGTGAAGCGCGGCTTGGCCTGCGTGTCGGCGGCACCGGTCGTGGCCGGCCGCGCGCGTCCCTCCAGGCCCCAGAGCGCCAGCAGCGTGACCGCCATGGCGATGACCGACACCGTGGCGGTCACCGCGATCAGCCGTGCGGGCGTGTACGGGTCGAGCATCTTGCCGGCGACGCCGGCGGTGATCGCGAAGCCCATGATCATCATCAGCCAGACGGTGGTGGCCGCCGCGGCGCGCCGCTCGGGCATCACGCGCTTGGCGAGCAGCACCAGCAGCGAGGTGCCGCAGGCCGACACGCCCAGGCCGATGACCATGAAGGCCAGCACCGCGCAGACGATGCCGAGCACCGCGTGCGTGGCCATCAGCGCGGTGGCCGCCGCGGCGGCCACGCCCCCGGTGGCCAGCGTGGCCATGCCACCGACGATCCACGGCGTGCGACGGCCGCCGACATCCGAGCCGAAGCCCATCCGCGGCCGCAGCCCCTGCATCGCGTAGTGCACGCCGACCAGCAGGCCGGGCAGCAGTGCCGGCAGCGCCAGCTCGACGACCATCACGCGGTTCAGCGTCGAGGTGGTGAGCACGACGATCGCGCCCAGCGACATCTGCACCAGCCCCAGGCGTGCGATGCCGCCCCATCCGAAGCGTTCCGCCTGCATCTCAGGCCCCTCCGATCGAGCGCAGCGCGAAGGCCGCGACCATCATGCCGGCCACGTACAGCGGCACGCCGAAGCCGCTGTAGGGCAGGGCCCGCTCGATCGGCCGGGCGACGAACCAGCGCATCAGCGCGAACTGCCCGACCAGCAGCACGGCGATGCCCGCCGCGTGCGACGGCCGGTCCCAGGCCAGCAGCAGCCCGATCACCACGACCTGCGGCAGCGCCATCGCCCAGCAGGCGAAGCGCGCCGCGCCGTCGGCGCCGAGCTGCACCGGCAGCGAGCGGATGCCCATCCGGCGATCGCCCTGGATGGCCTTGAAGTCGTTCAGGGTCATGATCCCGTGGGCGCCGAGGCCGTAGAGCAGCGCCAGGCCGAGCGAGCGCGGATCGGGCATCGCGCCACCCGCCATCACCGCCGCGCCGGTGGCCCAGGCCAGCGACTCGTAGCTCAGCCCGCAGGCGAGGTTGCCCCACCAGCCGTTGGCCTTGAGCCGGAAGGGCGGCGCGCTGTACATCCAGGCGAGCACCAGGCCGAGCACCGCCGCGCCGAACCCCCAGGGCCCGAGCAGCGTCGCCACCGCAAGCGACAGGGCGGTCCAGGCGATGGCGATCCCGAGGCCCCAGCGGCCGGGCATGCGGCCCGACGGGATGGGGCGCTGCGGCTCGTTGATGGCGTCGACATGGCGGTCGAACCAGTCGTTCACGGCCTGGCTGGTGGCGCAGACCAGCGGGCCGGCCAGCAGCACGCCGATCAGCAGGACAGGCCAGGCATCGAGCGGCGACACACCCGAGGCCACGACGCCGCAGGCGAAGGCCCACATCGGCGGAAACCAGGTGATCGGCTTGAGCAGCTCGGCGACGGTCGACAGCGCCGGACGGGCCAGCGGCCGGGCACCCGGCTGGGGCAGCGGCTGAGGCAGCGGTCGGGGCATCGGGCGCGACATGAAGGCAGTCTGCGCCTGACACCACAAAGCGTCAACCTTGCCTTACACTCGCTACAGCGTCATCGTCCGCCGCGTATTCCCGCCGCGGACGTCAGCAGGGTCTTCCGGAAGCGTCCGGTGCGACCCTCGGAGCCTCGCATGAAGCCGGTCAAGCCCTACCTGTCCTTCGACCCCTCGACCGCCGGCGCCTCCGGCCCCGCCCGCACCGGCGGCAAGCCGCATGCGATCGTCATCGGCAGCGGCTTCGGCGGGCTGGCCGCCGCGGTGCGGCTGGGCGCCCGCGGCTGGCGGGTCACCGTGCTCGAGCGGCTCGACGGACCGGGCGGACGCGGCTACACCCACTTCCGCGACGGCTTCACCTTCGACGCGGGTCCGTCCATCGTCACCGCACCCTTCCTTTTCGACGAGCTGTGGGCGCTGTGCGGCAAGCGCCGCGAGGACGACGTCGAGCTGCGCGCGCTCGACCCCTAGTACCGGATCCGCTTCGCCGACGGCAGCTGGTTCGACTACTGCGGCGATCCGGTGCGCATGCGCGCCGAGGTGGCGCGGCTCTCGCCCGGTGACGTCGA
>CAIUGQ010000556.1 GCA_903898725.1 uncultured Burkholderiales bacterium
CGCCGACGTGCGCGCGGCCGGCAGCGAGGCGATCACGCTGCGCGCGGACGCGCACTCGTCGGCCGCGATGCGGCAGGTGGTGGCCGACACGGTGGCGCACTTCGGTCGCATCGACATCCTGATCAACAACGCCGGCGCGCTCGTCAAGCGCGTGCCGATCGACCAGCTCACCGATGCCTTGTTCGACGACGTCGTCGACCTCAACGTGCGCTCGGCACTCGCCGCGACCTCGGCCGCCGTGCCGGCGATGCGCGCCCAGGGCGGCGGCAACGTGATCTTCGTGACCTCGGTGGCGGCACGCCACGGCGGCGGCCCGGGGGCTGCGCTCTACGCCGGCTCCAAGGGCTTCATCAGCACCGCGACCCACGGGCTCGCGAAGGAGCTCGCCCCCGACAGCATCCGCGTCAACGCGGTGTCGCCGGGCGTCATCACCACGCCCTTCCACGAGAAGTTCTCGACCCCGGCCCAGCTCGAGTCGATGCGGCTGACGATCCCGATGGCGCGGCTGGGCTCGGCCGACGAGTGCGTCGGCGCGTTCGTCTACTTCGCCTCGGACCGGCTCTCCGGCTACGTGACCGGTCAGATCCTCGAGGTCAACGGCGGGCAGTACATGCCGTGACGGCACGGGGCCGCGCCCCTCGGCGCGGCCCCTAGTCGATCCGCTCGAGGTCGCGCCCCCGCGTCTCGGGCAGCGCGACGATCGCCACGAGCGCGGTGAGCAGCGCCACGGTGATCGGGAACCCCAGCCCGGCGAGCGCCTCGCCCCGTGCGGCCACGCTGGCCGCTGCGATCGCCGGCAGGAAGCCTCCGAACCAGCCGTTGCCCAGGTGGTACGGCAAGGCGATCGCGGTGCACCGCACCCGGGTGGGAAAGAGTTCGGCGAGCGTGGCCGCCACCGGCCCGTAGACCATTGCGGCGATCGCCGCCAGCACCCACAGCAGCGCGACCACCGGGCCGCGCTGGATGCGGTCGGGATCGGCCCCCGTCGGATGGCCTTCGATCTGCAGCGCGCCGTCGATCCGCATGCGCAGCGCGACGGCATCGCCCGCAGGCACGTCGGCCGACGACACCGGACGGTCGCCGACCGTCACCGACACCGGCGCGCCCGCAGGCAGGGCCTCGCGTTCGTAGCTCAGCCCGCGGCGCGCGAGGTGCCGGCGCACCACGTCGCACGGACCGGCCTCGCGGCCCAGACCGATCGGGTCGAACTGAAGCCGGCAGCTGGCGGGATCGGCGTGCACGACGATGGGCGAACGGCGCTGCGCCTCGCCGTGCGCGGGGTTGGCGGCGACCAGCAGCGCGTCGAAGATCGGCACGTAGAGCGCGGCGGCGAGCAGACAGCCGCCGATGATCAGCGGCCGCCGGCCGATGCGGTCCGACAGCCGTCCGAACACGACGAAGCACGGCAGCGCCAGCAGCAGCGCCATCGCCATCAGCACGGCGGCGTCGGCGGCGGCGACACCGGCCGCGGTCTGCAGGTAGGTGAGCGCATAGAGCTGGCCGGTGTACCAGAGCACCGCCTGGCCGGCCGTCAGCCCGAACAGCGCGAGCGCGGTGCGCCCGACCAGCCGACGGCTGCCGAAGGTCTCCGCCAGCGGGCGCGCGGACAGCCGGCCCGACAGCCGCAGGCGCTCGAAGCTGGGCGACTCGCGCAGGCGCAGACGCACCCAGATCGACAGCGGCAGCAGCAGCACCGACATCAGGAACGGCACCCGCCAGCCCCACTCCTCGAAGCCGCGGTCGCCCAGCACGCCGCGCAGTCCCTGCTCGACCACGAGCGCGGCCAGCAGCCCGAGGGTGGCGGTGGTCTGCAGCCAGGCGGTGAAGCCGCCGCGCCCGTCGCGCGGCGCATGTTCGGCCATGAATGCGGCGGCGGCGCCGTACTCGCCGCCGATCGCCAGACCCTGCAGCATCCGCAGGGCCACGAGCATCACCGGCGCGGCCAGCCCGAGCGTGGCCCAGCCGGGCAGCAGTCCGACCGCACAGGTCGAGCCGCCCATCGCGATCACGGTCGCGAGGAACACCCGCTTGCGGCCGAACCGGTCGGCCAGGCCGCCGAAGAGCAGCGCGCCGATCGGACGGACCGCGAAGCCCGCGACGAACGCGAGCAGGGTCAGGACGGTGCGCGCGGCGGGATCGAGCGGTGCGAAGAAATGGGCGCCGACGACCGGCGCGAGCACCACGAACAGATAGAAGTCGTACCACTCGAGCGCGGTGCCGAGCACCGACGCGAAGACCACGCGACGCTGGCCCGGCGTGAGCCGCTGCGCCGCAGTCTTCGAGACGCCCCGTACGGCCGACACGGCGTGATGCGTGCGAAGTCGGCGGGCGGGCGTCCCGGGATCAGGGCTTGGCGGGTGCGGGTGCGGGCGCGGCGGCCGGCGCGGCCGGCGCGGCAGCCGGCGTTTCGACCTTCTCGCCGCCGCCCTTCATCGATTCCTGCGCGGCG
>CAIUGQ010000557.1 GCA_903898725.1 uncultured Burkholderiales bacterium
CCGTCCACCAGCGCCAGCTCGGTCGACGTCAAGCGTGGCGACACGCTCGGCGACATCGCCCGTGCCGCCAAGCCCGATGGCGTGAACCTCGACCAGGCGATGATCGCGATCTTCCGCGCGAACCCGACCGCCTTCATCGACAGCAACATCAACCTGGTGCGCGAAGGCGCGAAGCTGGCCATCCCCGATGCCGCCAGCATGTCGGCGCTCGACGCCGCCGAGGCCGGTCGCGAGGTGAAGCTGCAGGCCTCCAACTTCTCGGCGTACCGCCAGAAGCTGGCGGGCGCGGCGCGTCCGATGGATGCACCCCGTTCGGGCCAGACCGCGGCCGGTACCGTCGGCGCACGCGCCGAGGACCGCTCGGGCAGCGCCCAGGGCGATCAGCTCCGCCTGTCCCGCCCGGGCAGCGGCGCGGCCTCGCAGGGCGGCGCGGTCGGCTCGCAGACCACCCGTGCCGGCGGCGGCGAGCAGGATGTCGCTCGCAGCGCCGCGCTGCGCGAGGCGGGCTCGCGGATCAACGAGCTCGAGAAGAACGTCACCGACCTGCAGAAGCTGCTCGAGCTGAAGAACCGCTCGATGGCCGACCTGCAGAAGCAGCTCGACGACGCGCGTGCCTCGTCCAAGGCCGTCACCGGTGCCGTGGGTGCGCCCGCCGCGAAGGCCGATGCCAAGGCCGGCATGCCGCCGCCCAAGGCCGCCGAGCCGGCGAAGGCCGAGCCGCCCAAGGCCGAGGCCCCGAAGATGGAGCCGCCGAAGGTCGAGCCGCCGGTGGCCGCGATGCCCAGCGCGGAGCCGCCCAAGGCCGACGCGCCGCCAGCGCCCCCCGCACCGCCTAAGGCCGCCGCGCCCAAGGCCGAGCCGGCCCCGACCGAGCCCAGCCTCGTCGACGACCTGCTCGAGAACCCGTTCCTGCTGCCCGGTCTGGGTGGCGTCGCGCTGCTCGGCGCCGGCTACGGCTGGTACGCGATGCGCCGTCGCCGCAAGGTCGAGAAGTTCGAGGACAGCCTGATCGCGGCCGACGCGTTCACCGCCAACTCGCTGTTCGGCTCCACCGGCGGCCAGAGCGTCGACACCAGCCAGAGCGTGTTCGCCTCGAGCACCGCGAGCGCCGCGGTCGACGTGCACTCGACCGAAGTCGATCCGATCGCCGAGGCCGATGTCTACATCGCCTACGGCCGTGAAGCGCAGGCCGAGGAGATCCTCAAGGAAGCGCTCAAGCGTCAGCCCGAGCGCCAGGCCATCCGTGCCAAGCTGCTGGAGATCTACTCGGGCCGCAAGGATGCGCGCGCCTTCGAGACGGTCGCCCGCGACATGCACGACATGACCGACGGCCAGAACGAGGAGTGGCCGAAGGTCGCCACCATGGGCCTGTCGCTCGACCCGAACAACCCGCTGTACGGCGGCGGTTCGGCGGGCTCGGGCAGCGCGGGTGCCGGCATGAACGCCGGTGCCATCGCCGCCGGTGCGGCCGCGGTGGCCGCGGCCAGCGCGTCGGCCGCCGCCGCCTCGGCCCGCAACGACCTCGACTTCCCCGAGATGCCGTCGCGTGCGCCGGAGCCCCAGGGCCGCAACAACGTCGAGGACGACATCCCGAGCCTCGACTTCGACCTGAACATCGACACGCGGATCGACCGCGCGGCGCACGGCGAGGCCGGCGTGTCCGACACGCTGTCCGGGGCCGACTACGGCGAGGCCGCGCCCGGCGATCTGGGCGCCTCGCTCGACGAGCGCTTCGACCTGCCGTCGCTCGACCTCGACGCGAAGCCCTCGTCGCGCTCGGCCGGGTCGCTCGACCTCGACCTGCCCGCGCTCGAGAGCCTCACGCAGACCGGCGCGCACGACGGCGGCATGGACCTCTCGCCGATCAGCCTCGACCTCGAGCCGGCCACCGTGGTGGCCGACGAGCAGGAAGGTGCGGCGGGCGGTGCCGGACGCTGGCAGGAGATGGCCACCAAGCTCGACCTCGCCTCGGCCTACGAGGAGATCGGCGACAAGGAAGGCGCCCGCGAGCTGCTGCAGGAGGTCATCAAGGGCGGCGACAGCGGCCAGCAGCAGAAGGCCCGCGCGATGCTGAGCAAGATTGGCTGACGACGCGACCCGCGCGACCCGCTCGGGTCGCGCGAGCGCAGCCGGGCGGTGAG
>CAIUGQ010000558.1 GCA_903898725.1 uncultured Burkholderiales bacterium
GCCGCACCCGCGCCCGCGCCGCGGCCGTCGACGACCCGCCCGCCCGCGTCCAGCCAGCAGAAGAAGCAGTAACGCAGTAGCGCGGCAGCCGCGGCGCGCGCCGGTCTCTCAGCGCGCCGCGAGCTTGCCGAGCAGGGCCTGCTGCGACACGATCCGGCGCGTCCCGCGCGGTCGCCGGCGCACGTAGGCGCCCTCGGCATCCATCGTCCAGGCCGACGCGTTGTCGCGCAGGTGGACCGCGATGCCCTCGGACAGCACGCGGGCCTTGAGCCTGCGGTCGCGCACCGGGAAGGCCACCTCGACGCGCCGGTACAGGTTGCGCCCCATCCAGTCCGCCGACGCGAGCCAGACCTCGTCGCGACCGTCGGCATGGAAGTGGTAGATGCGGCTGTGCTCGAGGAAGCGACCGATCACCGAGCGCACGCGGATCGACTCCGACAGGCCCGGCACGCCCGGGCGCAGCGCGCAGACGCCGCGCACGATCAGGTCGATCTTCACGCCGTCCTGGCTCGCCTGGTAGAGCGCCTCGATGACGATCGGATCGAGCAGCGCGTTGATCTTCGCCGCGATGTAGGCGCGGCGTCCGGCCCGGGCGGCCTCGGCCTCGCGGCGGATCGCGGCGAGCACGTGGGCGGCGAGCGTGAACGGCGCCTGCAACAGGCAGCGCAGCTCGACGCCGCGTCCGGTGCCGGTGAGGCGGCGGAACACCTCGTGCACGTCGGCGCAGATCTCGGGGTCGGCGGTGAACATCCCGAAGTCCTCGTAGAGCCGCGCGGTGTTCGGATGGTAGTTGCCGGTGCCGAGGTGCGCATAGCGCTTGAGGACCCCGTCCTCCCGACGCAGCAGCAGGGCGAGCTTGGCGTGGGTCTTGTGTCCGACGACGCCATAGACCACGTGCGCGCCGGCCTCCTCGAGCCGTGACGCCCAGTTGATGTTCGCCTCCTCGTCGAAGCGGGCCATCAGCTCCACCACGACCGTCACCTCCTTGCCGGCGCGGGCGGCGGCCACCAGCGACTCCATCAGCAGCGAGTCGGCGCCGGTCCGGTAGATCGTCTGCTTGATGGCGACGACCTTCGGATCGACCGCCGCGCTGCGCAGGAAGTCCATCACCGGCGCGAACGACTCGTACGGATGGTGCAGCAGCACGTCGCCGCGACGGATCGCGGCGAACAGGTCGCGACCGTTGATCGCGGCCGGCACCCCGGGCTCGAAGGACGGGAACTTCAGCTCCGGGCGGTCGACCAGGTCGATCACCTGCTGCAGCCGCACCAGGTTCACCGGCCCGTCGACGCGGTAGCAGTCCTGCCCGCCGAGGTCGAACTCGGTCATCAGCCGCTGCAGCACGGTCTGCCCGATCGCGGCCGACACCTCGAGCCGCACCTCGTCGCCGTAGTGGCGCTGCGTGAGCTCGGTGTGCAGGGCCTCGCGCAGGTCGGTGATCTCTTCCTCGTCGACGAACAGCTCGCTGTTGCGGGTGACGCGGAACTGGTGGACCGAGCGTACCGCCAGGCCCGGGAAGAGCCGGTCGACGAAGCCGCCGACGATCGAGGTCAGCAGCATCACGCCGTGCGGCACGCCGGCGACCTCGGGCGGCACCCGGATCACCCGGGGCAGCGCGCGCGGCGCCTGGACGATGGCGATGCCGGCCTTGCGCCCGAACGCGTCGGTGCCCTCGAGCTCGAGCACGAAGTTCAGCGACTTGTTCAGGATGCGCGGGAACGGATGCGCGGGATCGAGCGCGATCGGCGTGAGCAGCGGCTCGATCTCGGAGTCGAACACCTGCTCGGCCCAGGCGCGCTGCTCGTCGGTCCACATCGAGCTCAGCAGCATCACGATGCCTTCGGCGGCCAGCGCCGGCGTCAGCGTGCGGTTGAGCAGCTCGTACTGGCGCGAGACGAGGCGGCCGGCCCGTTCGGCCACCGCCTGCAGCACGCCGGCGACCGGCACGCCATCGAGCTGGGCGAGCGGGTCGGCGCGGACGAGCTCCTTGAGCTCGGCCACCCGCACCTCGAAGAGCTCGTCGAGGTTGTTGCTGACGATCGTCAGGTAGCGAAGGCGCTCGAGCAGCGGGATCGACGCGTCCTCGGAGAGCGCGAGCACCCGTTCGTTGAAGGCCAGGATCCCGATTTCGCGGTTGAGCAGGCGCAGCGACGCCGGACGGTCTTGTAGGAGCATCGGCGAAAGTGTCCGGAGAAAGCGTGACGGTTCGATGACAGGGGAAATGTCGGCGTTCCGAGGCTGCAGCGCCGGCGGGCGGGCCACCGGCCGAGGGCGGTCCGAATTCTGCTGCAAAATGGAGGGGATGCCTTCCTCCTCCCTGCTCGCCGCGGTCGACCTCGGCTCCAACAGCTTTCGGCTCGTGATCGGCCGGATCGAGTCTACGCCGGTCGGCGACCAGATCCGCGCGGTGGACGAGATCAAGGAAACGGTCAGGCTCGCGGCCGGGCTCGGCTCGGGCAACACCTTGTCTGCGGCCGCCCAGGAGCGGGCGGTCGACGCGCTGCGTCGCTTCGGCGAGCGCCTGCGCAGCTTCCCGCCCGAGCGGGTGCGGGCGGTGGCGACGAACACCTTTCGGGTCGCCACCGACGCGCGCGCCTTCCTCGAGCGCGCCCAGCAGGCGCTCGGCTTCGACATCGAGGTCATCGCCGGACGCGAGGAGGCACGGCTCATCTACCTCGGCGCGGCCCACGCGCTGCCGGCCGACGGACAGCGGCGGCTGGTGATCGACATCGGCGGGGGGTCGACCGAGTGCATCGTCGGCACCGACTACGACGCCGAGGAGCTCGAATCGGTGCCGCTCGGCTGCGTCGGGCTCTCGCAGCGCTTCTTCCCCGGCGGCACGGTGGACCGGGCCTCCTTCGACGCCGCCCGATGGGCGTGCCGCGACCTGATCGCCCCGCTCGCGCAGCGCTACCGGGCGACCGGCTGGCACCGTGCGATCGGCACCTCCGGCACCGCCAAGTCGCTGTGGCAGATCGCGCAATACGACCTCGCCGAGCAACGGCTGACCCGCGACGCGCTGGCTTCACTCGAGTCGCTGCTGCTCAAGGCCGGCCATCCGGACCGCATTCGGCTGACCGCCCTCAAGCCCGATCGGCGACCGGTGCTGCCCGGGGGCCTGGCGATGATGTCGGCGGTCTTCGAGGAGTTCGGCGTCGAGTCGATGGACTACTGCGACGGTGCGCTGCGCGAGGGGGTGCTCTACGACCTGCTCGGCCGCTCGATGGGCACCGACATGCGCGAGGTGACGGTGGCCCAGATGATCCGTCGCCACGGGCTCGACGAACGGCACGGCCTGGCGGTCGCCGAACTCGCCGTCCAGCTCTACCGCGACACCTCGCGCGGCTCGATCGACGAGGTCGCCCGGGCCGCGCGCCTGGTGGGCTGGGCCTCGCAGCTGCGCGAGATCGGGCTGTCGATCGCCCACGCCGACTATCACAAGCACGGCGCCTACATCCTCGCCAACTGCGACATGCCCGGCTTCTCGCTGCACGAGCAGTCGCGCCTGGCGTCCCTGGTGCTCGGCCAGACCGGCGGCCTCACCAAGCTGCGCGCCCGACTCGAGGGCGCCGACGAGTGGCTGCGGGTGCTGTGCCTGCGGCTGGCGGTCGTGCTGCACCGGCGCCGCGACGGCGGCGTGCCGCCGTGGATCCGGCTGCGCATCAAGAACGCCGGCGCCCGCCTGGAGCTGCCGGCCGACTGGGCGCGCGCCCACCCGCTGACCGACCAGCTGCTGCGGCAGGAGTCGGTCGAGTGGGCCAAGGCCGGGGCCTGGCCGCTGGTCTACCAGCCCACCTGAGCGGTCGCGGGAACAGAGCCCGCCCGCCGGCGCTCATCCGGCGATGGCGCGGGGCGGGCGCTGCCGACAATCGGCCGACGTCCCCCTGTAGCCGAGAGCCGAGCGACCCATGAGCGCGCCCACCCTGAGCCTGTGCATCCCCACGTTCTCGCGTGCCCGCTACCTGGCATCGCTGCTCGACTCGCTGTGCAACGAGCTCGCCGACTTCCCGTACACCTTCGAGGTGTTCATCAGCGACAACGCCTCGACCGACGACACCGAGGCGGTCGTGGCGCGCTACACGGACCGGCTGCCGATCCGCTACCACCGGCACGAGAAGAACGCCGGGGCCTTCGCGAACCGCCAGTTCGCGATGTCGAACTGCCTCGGACGCTACGTGCTGTACATCGCCGACGACGACGCGCTGCTCGGCCGTCAGCTCGCCGACACGATCGCGCGGATGGAGGCCGACCCCGAGATCGCGGTGGTCTACGCCCCGTGGATGCTGTACGACCTGGTCGACGAGCAGAGCCTGGGCACCTTCTACACCGTGCCGCGCGACCTGCTCTTCGAGCGCGGCCAGCATCTCGAGATGCTCGACCAGCTGCTGCGCCACCGGGTCTTCCCCGAGGTGCAGATCGTGCGCCGGGACGTCTTCGAGCGGACGATGCCGCGCATCTACAACCACGCGTTCTTCGCGTTCGTGCATGCCGCCGAGTTCCTGTCGGCCGGCCGCGTGCTGATCCAGCAGGAACCGTTCTACGTCGCGATCACCCGCTACTTCGCCGACGAGGTCCGCACGCAGGCGGGCACCGAGGAGGTCGAGTACGCCTGGGACCGCTACCGCGGCGGCCTCGAGTACCTGCTGGCGCGCACCGAGGGGGTGAAGCAGGACGAGATGGTCGGCCTGCACGCACGCATCAACGCGATGATCGCCGACCGGATGGCGGTGGCGATCCGCATCCGCCATGCCTACGGCCGCAACCCGGTCGACACCTGGACGATCGCGATGCGCCTGCGCGGCATGGGCTACGCGCACCTGTGCCCGGTGCCCTTCGAGACGCTGTCGGCCGCCGCGTCGATGCACTTCCTGCTGCACGACGAGGAGCTGCACCTGGGGCTGGCCCGGATGGCCGCGGTCGGCGAGTTCGTCGGCCCCGTGCGTGACTACATCGAGACCCACGCCTCGCGCCCGGTCACCTTCGTCGACGCGCTCGCCGACACCGACACGCTGTCGAACACGCTCGTGCTGCTGCGCGACGAGTCGGGACTCGACGAGGACCCGGTGCTCGAGCAGTCGATGCGCGGGCGCAACGTGCGCATCGTGCGCGAGCGGGACGTGCTCGAGCGCTTCCGCCCCTGAGCGCGCCGATGAAACGGGCCACCGTGCTCGGCGGACGCGGCTTCGTGGGTCGCGGCCTCGTCGCGCACCTGCGGGCCACTGGCTGGCAGGTCGAGGTCCCGCCGCGCGATGCCGTCTTCCCCCGCCGCGGTACGCCGCTCGGCCATGTCTTCTACTGCGCGGGCCTGACCGCCGACTTCGCGCGCCGCCCGGGCGAGACCCTCGAGGCGCACGCGGGGCTGCTCGCGCGGGTGCTCGAGTCCGATGCCTTCGACGCCCTCGTCTACCTGTCGTCGACCCGGCTCTACGACGGCCGCGGCGCGGGCGAGACGGTCAACGAGGACACGCCGATCGCGATCCGCCCCGACCATCCCCGCCACCTCTACGACGTCACGAAGCTCGCCGGCGAGACCCTGTGCGCGAGCCTCGCGCCCGGCCGGGCGCGGGTGGCGCGGCTGGCCTGCGTGTACGACGAGACCGACCCCGACGACGGCTTCCTCGGCGCGCTGCTGGCCCGCGTGGCGGCCACGCCCGCCGGCGGCACGCTGGCCCTCGACTCCTCGCCGCGGCTCGGACGCGACTACGTCCACCGCGCCGACGCGATCGCGGCCCTGGTGGCGATCGCCGAACGCGGCACCCGGCTCGTCTACAACGTCGCCTCGGGCACGACCCTGCACAACGACGCGCTCGCTGCGCTGATCGCGCGCACCGCGGACCGGCGGATCGCCTTCGCGCACGAACGCGATGCGCCCGCCCCGCCGGTGGCCTCGATCGCCCGGGCACGCGCCGAACTCGACTGGCATCCGGCCGAGGTGCCGGCCCGGCTCGGCCCCTGGCTGGCCACGCTCACCCGCGAACCGCAAGGCACCCCCGCATGATCGAGATCGACCCGAGCGCGAAGGTGTCGGCCCTCGCCGACATCGAGGACTCCGTCCGCGGCACCCGCATCGTGGTGGGCGCGGGTGCGGTGGTGGACAGCTTCGTGAAGGTCAAGCCGGCCGGCGGCAGCGGCGACCTGGTGATCGGCGCGCGCTCGGTGGTCAACTCGGGCTGCGTGCTCTACACCGGCAACGGCATCCGCATCGGCGAGGACGTGGCGATCGCGGCGAACTGCACGCTCGCGCCGGTGAACCACGCCTGGCAGGACCGCTCGCGGCCGATCCGGCTGCAGGGCTTCGCGCCGGGCAAGGGCGGCATCGTGATCGAGGACGACGTCTGGATCGGCGCGAACTGCGTGCTGCTCGACGGCGCGACCATCCGCCGCGGCTGCGTGGTCGGCGCGGGCTCGGTGGTGCGCGGCGAGCTCGAGGCGTACGGCGTCTACGCCGGCCAGCCGCTGCGGCGCATCGCCGAGCGCACCTGAGGTCGCAGCGCATGCGGATCGTCAACCTCGAGCCGTCGCGTCTGGCCGACTACATCCGCGCGCAGATCACCGCGATCGCGCCGACCGGGCCGGATGCGGAGCTCGGCCTGATCGACGTGCACCTGCCGCAGGCCCTGGCCCGGCTCGAGCAGTGCATCGCCTCGGTCCGCATGTGGCGCGCCGGCGAGTTCGACGTGCTGCATTCGTCGCAGCACTGCACCTTCGTCTACTTCCTGGCGAACACGATCTGGCGGCACGAGCGCGCGCGCTCGGTCTGCACGAAGCTGTTCCTGCTGAACAAGGCGCATCACGCGATCGACTGCTTCTACGAGATCGCGCTGCCCGAGGTGTTCTTCATCGGGCACTCGCCGGGCATCGTGCTGGCCAAGGCCACCTACGGCAACCGGCTGGTGATCTACCAGGGCGTGACGGTGGGCCGCAACGGCGACGCCGCGCCGGTGATCGAGGACGAGGTGATCCTCTATCCGGGCTCGGCGGTGATCGGCGGCTGCCGCATCGCACGCGGCTCGGTGCTGTCGCAGGGCACGCGGCTGACCGACCGGGACACCGAGCCCGGACGGATCGCGTTTCCGGGCGCCGGCGGCGTGCCGGTGTTCCGCCGGCCGGGGCGCGAGCTGCTCGCGGACTTCTTCCGCGACCCGGCGGCCTGAGGCTCAGAACACCTGCAGCGTCGGCACCGCCGTCGCGAACCGGCCGCCCCAGGCGCGCACGAACGCGAGCTGTCCGACGATCTCCTCGCGCAGGTTCCAGGGCAGCACCAGCACCACGTCGGGTCGCGCCTCGCGCAGCGCCTCGGGCGCGCGCACGGGGATCCGCGATCCGGGCAGGAAGCGGCCCTGCTTGTGCGGCGAGGCGTCGGCCACGAAGGCGAGCAGGTCGGGCCGCACGCCGGCGAAGTTCAGCAGCGTGTTGCCCTTGGCCGCCGCGCCGTAGCCCACCACCCGACGGCCCGCGCGCTTCTCGGCGATCAGGAAGGCGAGCAGGTCGTCCTTGACGCGTTCGGTGGCGGCCTGCAGGCCGGCGTGGAACCCGGGCGTGCCGACGCCCGCCGCGGCTTCGCGCGCGCGCAGCCGCGCCACCGAGGGCCGCGCCTCGCGTGCGGCCGCAACGGGCGACGCCCAGACGCGCAGCGAGCCGCCGTGCGTGGGCAGCGTCTCGACGTCCCAGACCGCGAGTCCGTGAGCGGCCAGGATCCGCTCGACCGCGCGCAGCGACAGGTACGAGAAGTGCTCGTGATAGATGGTGTCGAACTGGTTCATCGCGACCAGCTCGAGCAGGTGCGGGAACTCGAAGCTGGCCGAACCGGTGGGCGCGAGCGCCTCGGCGAAGCCGGCGACGAAGTCGTCGATGTCCGGCACGTGGGCGAGCACGTTGTTGGCGACCGTGAGGTCGAAGCGGCCCCGCTCGGCGACCAGGGCGCGGGCCGACTCGCGACCGAAGAAGACCTCGACGGTGTCGATGCCGCGCTCGCGCGCGACCCGCGCCGTGCCCGCGGTCGGCTCGACGCCGACGCAGGGGATGCCGCGCTCGCGCACGTACTGCAGCAGGTAGCCGTCGTTGGAGGCCACCTCGAGCACCCGCGAGGACGCGTCGAGCCCGAGGCGATCGACCGCCTCGCCGACGAAGCGTCGCGCATGCTCGAGCCAGCTGCGCGAGTACGACGAGAAGTAGACGTAGTCGTCGCTGAACAGCAGGTCGTGACGCTGCACCTCGTCGACCTGCACCAGCGCGCACGTCGGGCAGGCGAAGACCTTCAGCGGGAAGTGCGCCTCGGCGCGCAGCAGGTCGGCCTCGCGCAGGAACGCGTTCGACGGGGGCGCGGCGCCCAGGTCGACGAAGGTATCGGAGGGCGCGCGTCCCAGCGGGGTGCGGCAGTGGCGGCAGTTCATGCGATCGGTCCGTGTCGGAGGGCCTCGTCGAAGCCGGGCAGCGCCGCGTCGCGCGGCGAGAGGTTCGCCGGCGGCAGCGGCCACGCGATCGCGAGGCGGGCATCGTCATGCCGCACGCCGGCCTCGAGGGCGGGCGCGTGCGGCGCGGTGTGCTGGTAGAGGAGCTGCGCGTCGTCGGTCAGCGCCTGGAAGCCGTGGGCACAGCCCTCGGGGATGAACACGCTGCGCTCGAGCGCGTCGCCGAGCTCGACGGCGTGCCAGCGGCCGAAGCTCGGCGAATCGGCCCGCAGGTCCACGGCGACGTCGAACACCCGCCCCCGCAGGCAGCGGATCAGCTTGGCCTCGGCGCCCGGCGCGCGCTGCAGGTGCAGCCCGCGCACCGTGCCGCGCGCGGCGGTCGTCGACAGGTTGACCTGCACGAAGCGCAGGCCGGCCCGGATCGGCGCGAAGTCCTGCTCGCAGAAGAGCCGCGTGAAGCGCCCGCGCGCATCGCCGCGCGGCTCGGTGACGACGACCCACATGCCCTCGATGGGCGTGCGCTCGAACCTCATGCCGCCACCGGCGCCCGGCTCGGGCTGCCGGTCCACGCGAGGCCCGCGGCGCGCGCGTCGGCGACATAGGCGTGCAGGTCGGCAGCGCTGTCGACCGCGCCCTGCTCGTGCCAGCGGCGATACCAGCGCGCGGTGCGCGCGAGCGTGGTCGCGGTGTCCCACACCGGACGCCAGCCGAGCCCGGCGCGGGCGCGCGTGCAGTCGAGCCGCAGCACCGCGGCCTCGTGCGGATGGGGTCCGGCGTCGCGCTCGACGCGCAGCGCCGGCCAGTGTGCGGCGAAGCCCGAGACGACCTCACCGACGGTCGCGTGGCCCTCGGAGGACGGCCCGAAGTTGTAGGCGCCTGCGACCGTGGCCGGCGACTCGAGCAACGCCCGGCCGAGCGCCAGGTAGCCGGCGAGCGGCTCGAGCACGTGCTGCCACGGCCGCACCGACGCCGGGTTGCGCAGCCGGCACGGCGTGCCTGCGATCGCGGCGCGCACGAGGTCCGGCACGAGGCGGTCCTCGGACCAGTCGCCGCCGCCGATCACGTTGCCCGCGCGCGCGGTGGCGAGGGCCACGGGCGGCGCGCCGTCGCGCGCACCGAGGAAGCTCGCGCGCCAGCAGGCCGACACGATCTCGGCGCAGGCCTTCGAGGCGCTGTACGGGTCGTGGCCGCCGAGCGGGTCGTCCTCGCCGAAGCCCGCGATGCCCTGCGGCCCCGGGCGGCCGGGCCCGCCGGCGGACGGCTCGTCGTTGCGGTAGCACTTGTCGGTCGTCGCGTTCACCACCGCGCCCACCGAGCCGCAGCGGCGGACCGCCTCGAGCAGGTGGATCAGCCCCGTCACGTTGGTCGCGAAGGTGTCGACCGGGTCGCGGTACGAGGCGCGCACCAGCGGCTGCGCGGCGAGGTGGAACACGATCTCGGGGGCGAAGGCGTGGAGCGCCGCATCGACCGCGCGCGCATCGCGCAGGTCCGTCCACGGGCCGTCGGCGCCGCCGAGCAGCAGGTGGTGGCTGGGCCCGTCGGCGGGCGCGAGCGACAGGCCGGCCACCCGTGCGCCCAGGGCCCGCAGCCACAGCACGAGCCAGCTGCCCTTGAAGCCGCTGTGGCCGGTGACCAGCACGCAGCGCCCGGCGTAGGCGCCGCCGAAGAGGGCCTTCAGGTCCAGGTCTTCCACGGCGCCACGCCCCGCTGCCACAGGTCCTCGAGCTTCATCTTGTCGCGCAGCGTGTCCATCGGCTGCCAGAAGCCGCGGTGCGCCCACGCCGAGAGCTGGCCCTCGCGCGCCAGCGTCTCGAGCGGCTCGCGCTCCCAGGGCGTCGCATCGCCCTCGATGTACGAGAGCACACGGGGCTCGAGCACGAAGAAGCCGCCGTTGACCCAGGTGCCGTCGCCCTGCGGCTTCTCCTCGAAGCGCGTGATGCGTCCGCCCTCGATGTCGAGCGCGCCGAAGCGGCCCTGGGGCTGCACGGAGGTCAGCGTCGCGAGCCGTCCCTGCTTGCGATGGAAGGCGATCAGCGCGGTGAGGTCGACATCGGAGACGCCGTCGCCGTAGGTGAAGCAGAAGGTCTCGTCACCGATGTACTTCGCGACCCGCCGCAGGCGCCCGCCCGTCTGGGTCTCCTCGCCGGTGTCGATCAGCGTGACCCGCCACGGCTCGCAGTGCCGCTGGCAGATCTCCATCTCGTTCTTCGCCAGGTCGAACGTGATGTCCGACATGTGCATGAAGTAGTTGGCGAAGTACTCCTTGATGACGTACCCGCGATAGCCCAGGCAGACGACGAACTCGTTGATGCCGTGCCGGGAGTAGTGCTTGAGGATGTGCCAGAGGATCGGCCGGCCGCCGACCTCGACCATCGGCTTCGGCCGGATCGAGGTCTCCTCGGCCAGACGTGTGCCGAGGCCACCGGCCAGGATGACTGCCTTCATCGCGCTCCCCGTGGCGGGACGCGGACGCGCGCCCCCTCGGCGAACTTTAGGAGGGGCGGCGCCGGGGCAAGCGCGAAGAAGCGGGAGTTCGGTGCCGCTGATGCGGCGCGTGGCGCAGCGGCGCCGTCAGTCCCCGCGCTGCAGCCGCTCGTACTTCACGAGGAGCTGTTCGCGGGTCTCGTCATGGCGAGGATCGTTGGGGATGCAGTCGACCGGGCAGACCTGGCGGCACTGCGGCGCATCGAAGTGGCCGACACATTCGGTGCACTTGTCCGGCGCGATCACGTAGATCTCCGGCCCCATCGAGATCGCGCCGTTCGGGCACTCCGGCTCGCAGACGTCGCAGTTGATGCATTCGTCGGTAATCAACAGCGCCATGGCGTGTGCGGACGGCTCAGGCCCCCGGCGGGCCGCCCATCTGCTCCATCTTGCTCTTGAGGCGCGCCTCGACCGAGGGCGAGACGAACTTGCCGACGTCGCCGCCGAACATCGCGATCTCGCGGACCAGCGTGCCCGAGATGAACTGGTACTGGTCGGTCGGCGTCATGAAGATGGTCTCGACGTCCGGCAGCAGGTAGCGGTTCATGCCGGCCATCTGGAACTCGTACTCGAAGTCGGCCACCGCCCGCAGGCCGCGGACGATCACGCCGGCGTTCTGGTTGCGCACGAAGTCGCGCAGCAGCCCGGAGAAGCCGGCCACCTGCACGTTCGGGTAGGGGGCGAGGACGTCGCGCGCGATCTCGATGCGCTCTTCCTGCGTGAAGATCGGACCCTTCGCGCGGCTGCCGGCCACGCCGACCACGACCCGGCCGAAGATGCTGGCCGCGCGCCGGACGATGTCCTCGTGGCCGCGGGTGAGCGGGTCGAACGTACCGGGATAGACGGCGATGGCCATCGTCAGGCTCCAGGGGCCGGTGAGGTCAGGAGCAGCAGATGATAGTGGACTTGTCCCGCCTTGTCGGCGCGGTGCACGACCAGACCGGGCAGCGCCGACAGCGGCGGCACGTCGGGCGTGAGCGGCCGGTCGGCCTCGACGTAGACGGCCGCGCCGGGGGCCAGCACCGCGGCCAGTCGCGGCAGCACGCGTTCCAGTTCGGCGCTGCCGAACGGGGGGTCGAGGAAGACCAGGTCGAAGCGGTCGCGCGGGGTCGACAGGTAGGTGACGGCGTCGGCCTGCACGACTTCGACGGCATCCGCGTCGAGCCGCTCCTTGGCGGCGCGCAGCGCGTTGGCGGCGCGCGCGTCGCGCTCGACCAGCACGACCCGCGAGGCACCGCGCGAGGCGGCCTCCAGGCCGAGCGCGCCGGTGCCGGCATAGAGGTCGAGGCAGCGCCAGTCGTCGAGGCGCTGGCCCAGCCAGTTGAACAGGGTCTCGCGGACGCGGTCGGGCGTGGGCCTCAGGCCCGGCACATCGACCACGGCCAGCGGCGTGCGCTTCCAGTCGCCGCCGATGATCCGGACCTTCGCTGGCGGCTCGGTGCCACGGCGCGCCGGGGCGGGCTTGTCGGGGGCCTTGGGGGCGCGGGCGGGCGCGGGGTCGGCACCGCGCCCGCGATCAGGGGCGCCGCGCCCGCGCTCGGGGACACCGCGCCCGCGATCAAGGGCGCCGCGCCCCCGCTCAGGGCCGCGTGCCACCGTCGCCCACGACCACGGTGACCAGCCGGTCGGGCCGGATCTTGCGCTGGAACGCGTCGCGCACCTGGGCGGCGCTGACCGCCTCGACCCGCTCGGTCCAGCGCTCGAGGTAGTCGAGCGGCAGCCGGTACCAGCCGATGTTCGACAGGTTGTCGAGAATCTTGCGGTTGGTGTCGATGCGCAGCGCGAAGCCGCCGACCAGGTTCTGCCGGGCGGCACGCATCTCGTCGTCGGTCGGCCCGTCGGCCACGAAGCGGGCGAGCGTCTCGCGCACCACCTTCAGCGCATCCTCGGTCTGCTCCTTGCGGGTCTGCAGCCCGACGGTGAACGGACCGGCCTGCGCCATCGGCGAGAAGTAGGAATAGACGCTGTACGACAGGCCGCGCTTCTCGCGCACCTCGGCGGTCAGGCGCGAGACGAACCCGCCGCCGCCGAGCACGTAGTTGCCGACGAAGAGCGGGAAGTAGTCGGGGTCGTCGCGCGCCATCGCCGGCGCGCCCACGAGGATGTGGCTCTGCGTGGCCGGATGCGCGATGCGCCGGTCCGCGGGCGGCGGGGTCTCGACCGGCGGCATCGCGGCCGCCGGCGTGCCCTCGGGCAGCTCGCGCGTCAGGCGTTCGGCGATCGACTCGGCCTCGGCGCGCGAGATCGCGCCGATCATCGAGACGACCGCGCCGCGCGGCCCGTAGCGCTCGCGGTGGAAGGCGACGAGGTCGGCCCGGCCGAGCGCGGCCATCGACTCCGGCGTGCTGGAGCGGCCGTACGGGTGGCTCGGATAGATCAGCGCCTCGTAGGTGCGCTGCGCGATCGCGTCGGGCCGCACGAGCGCCTCACGAAGCCCCTGGATGACCCGCTCGCGCTCGCGCGCGACCACCGGTTCGGGGAAGGTCGGCCGGGCCATCATCCGCGCCAGCAGGTCGACCGCGGCGTCGCGCTCGCGCGGCGAGGACAGGGTGCGCAGCGACACGCTCGCGCGGTCGTCGCCGGCACCGCCGCCGCGGCTCGCGCCGAGGTCGGCGAAGCGCTCGGCGAGCGCCGCCTCGTCGAGCCCGTCGACGCCCCGGGCGAGCAGCCCGGCGGTGAACGACGCCAGGCCCGACTTGCCCGCGGGATCCAGGCGCGAGCCGGCGTCGAAGTCGACGGCGACGTCGAGCATCGGGATCGCGTCGGCACGCACGAAGTAGACACGCGCGCCGCGCGAGGTGGTCCAGTGCTCGATCGGCAGCACCGCCGAGGCGAGCGGCGCCCACAGCAGCAGCACCAGCAGCAGCAGGCCGCGCGGACGGACGACGGAGAACGGCATCATCGGACCCTCAGTGCCTCAGGCCGGCCGGCGCGGGAGCCGGCCGCCGCTCGCCGATCGGCTGGGGCAGCAGCGTCGCCACCGTGAGCCGGTCGTCGGTGAAATGCTTGGCGGCGACGGCGCGCACCTCGTCGACCGTGACCGAACGGATCTTCTCGAGGATGCGGTCGGCGTCGCGGTGCGACAGGCCGACGATCTCGAGTCCGGCCAGCTCCATCGCCTGCGCGAACACCGAGTCGCGCTTGTAGACCTGGCCGGCGACATACTGGACCTTGACCCGCTCGAGCTCGGCGACGGGCACGCCCTCCTTCGCGATCCGCTCGATCTCGGCGCGCATCGCGCGCTCGACGTCCTCGGTCGTGCGCCCCTCGGCCGGCGTGCCGTCGAGGATGAACACCGCCGGGCCGCGCTGGGTCATGTCGTAGCCCGCGCCCGCGCGGTTGGCCACCCGCGAGCCGCGGACGATGCTGCGCGTGAAGCGGGTGCTGTCGCCGCCGTCGAGCAGCGAGCTCAGCAGCTCGAGGGCGTAGGGCTCGCGGTCGCCGTCGATCGACTCGAGCTTCGGGACGCGGAAGGCCATCGCGACCGTCGGCGTCTCGGCGGGTGCCTTGACCTGGATGCGCCGCAGCCCGAGCTGCGGCGGCTCGACCTGCGGCTTGCGCGGCGGCAGCGCGCGCGAGGGGATGCGGCCGTAGGTCTCCTGGGCCAGCGTCCAGACGGCCTCGGGATCGACGTCGCCGGCGACCACGAGGATGGCGTTCGAGGGGGTGTACCAGGCGTCGTACCAGGCCTGGGCATCGGCCACCGTCATCGACTCGAGGTCGCTCATCCAGCCGATGATCGGGTGCCGGTACGGGTGCGCGGTGAAGATCGACGCCATCAGCTGCTCGTAGACCATCCCGCCGGCGCGGTCCTCGGTGCGCAGCCGGCGCTCCTCCATCACGACGCGGATCTCCTTGGCGAACTCGTCGGCGGACAGGTTCAGGTTCGCCATCCGGTCGGACTCGAGCCGCATCACCTCGGTCAGGCGCGAGGTGTGGATCTGCTGGAAGTAGCCGGTGTAGTCGCGCGAGGTGAACGCGTTCTCGCGCCCGCCCATCGCGGCGACGCGGCGCGAGAACTCGCCCGGCGCGAGCGTCTTCGTGCCCTTGAACATCATGTGCTCGAGCACGTGCGCGACGCCGGTGCGGCCGTTGACCTCGTCCATGGAGCCGGCGCGGTACCAGACCATGTGCACCGCGGTGGGCGCGCGGCTGTCGCGCTTGACGAGCACCTTCATGCCGTTGGGCAGCGTGCGCTCGAAGGCCTGGGCGGTGGCGGCCGACGGCGCGGCGCCCGGGGCCGGGGGCGATGCGGACTGCGCGAGCGCCCGCGGGGCCGTGCCGGTACCGAACCAGAGGGCGGCGACGGCGGTGAAGACTGCCAGGCGCGCGGCGCGTTGGCGCCCGGTCGGAGGGGTCATCTGTGCAGCGTAGAATCGTGGATCCCGAGTGTACTCCGGCGCCCGAAGCCCCCTGCGGCCACGCGGGCCCGCCTCCCAGGCACCCCATGTTCGGATTCCTTCGCCGCAAGAAGCCGGCCGAGCCCGAGGTCGCGCCCGCCGCCGGCCCGGCCGAGGCGCAGGCCGACCCGATCGTCCCGTCGACCGGAGCGGCGGGCGCGCCGGCCGCGCCTGCCGCCGCAACGGCGCCGGTCGACGCCAGGCTGTCGGAGGCGCCGCAC
>CAIUGQ010000559.1 GCA_903898725.1 uncultured Burkholderiales bacterium
CTCGCGCACGATGCCCCGTCCGTCGATGGTGACGATGCCGTCGGCGGCGGTGTCGAGGATGTTGCGCAGCCGCCGTTCCTGCGTGGCCGCCTGCTCCTCGGAGCGTGCCCGCTGGCGCAGCGCGCCGGCGGTCATCCGCGTGTAGAGCGTGACGGCCACCAGCGTGATCAGCAGGATCACGAAGGGCGCGACCAGTTCGCGCTCCCAGCGCTCGGTGATCGCCGCCTGCGGCGTGCGGACCTCCACCACCACCGGGAAGTCCGCCGTCGTGTCGAAGTGTCCGCGCCAGATGCGCGCATCGCCGGGGCGGTCCGCATAGCCGCCGTTCTCGCGGTCGGGGAGGAAGTCGGTGAAGATCGGGTGCGCCGTGGTGCGACGCAGCGCCTCGCGCTCGCTCGCGGCCAGCAGCCGGCCGTCGTAGCGGTACACGGTGATCAGGCTGGCGTCGTCGGACGACAGGAACTTCAGGTCGCCGATCAGGCTGTCCGCCCCGATCACCGCCACCACCAGCGGCTGCTCGGGCTGCTCCGCGGTCGAGCGCGAGACCGTCAGGAACCCGTCGTACGCGTGCTCGGGCCCCTCCTCGCTACTGCCTGCGCGGAAGGTGCGGCCCGCCTTCGGCTGACCGACGTGCAGGCGCGCATCGCGGGGCTGCCGGACGAAGTCGTGCCCCGACAGGTCGAGGCCGATGTGACGACGCTCGGACGACGCGACCACGATGCCCCGCCGGTCGAGGACGGCGATCTCGCGCAGCAGCGTCTGCTGGCGCGGCAGGGCTTCGAGCAGCGCATCGAGCGCGGGCGAGCGGTTCGGCCCGTCGCTGCGCAGCGCGTCGTCGACCTGGTCGAGCAGGCCCCGGGTCTGCAGCAGCGAGCGGTTGACCTCCTTCGCCAGCACCCGCGAGACCGTCTGCAGCCGGCTCTCGGCGGCGGTCTGGATCGCCTCGCGCAGCTGCAGCGCGTGCGACAGGGTCGCGCCGATGACCACCAGCGCGCACAGCAGGCTGGCCAGCCGGATGAGCTGCTCCAGCCGCACCAGCGGCCAGCTCCAGAAGCGCGAGAGCGGCGTCACCGGCGTCCGGTCACTGCAGGACGACGATCGGTTCCAGCTTGAACGCGCGCGCCGCCGCCAGCAGGCGCCCGTCCGTCTTGATGTCGACCACGAAGCGGTCCAGGCGGGCCAGCCAGGCGTCGTCACCCGGCGCGACCGCGTACCCGTAGTTGAGCGGGTGCACGGGGCGCTCCGGCGGCATCACCTTCGCCCAGTCGGCGTTGTCGACGACCCGGCGGCTGTACGCGTAGTCGGTCATGAAGACATCGGCCCGGCCGGCCTGCAGCTCGCGCTCGCGCGTGGCGGGCAGCTTCACCGACAGCAGCTCGGCGTTCTTCAGCGCCGCCTTCATGACCGGTTCCATGAACGTGCCGGCCTGCACCGCCACCACGCGCCCGGGCTTGTCGATGTCGTCCCACGACTTCACTGACGGATGGGTCTTCGTGGTCACCGCCCAGATGTCGCTGCGCAGGTACGGCTGGGTGAAGCGCACCTTGGCTGCCCGCTCCGGGAGCATGCCGACCCCGAACATCGCGACGTCGCAGCGGTCGGCGATCAGGTCCTGCACGAAGCTCGCGAAGCTGGAGTCGACGTAGACCGGCTTGACCCCGAGGTCCTTGGCGAACTCCCGCGACAGCGTCTCGTCGATGCCCGAGAGCTCGCCGCTCTTGGGGTTGCGGAACGTGATCCCGTAGTAGTCGGGCCAGATGCAGATCCGGACCGCGCCGGCCGCACGGATCCGCTCGAGCCGGTCCGCACCGGCGGGGGCCTGGGCCGAGGCGTCCGGGGCGAGGAGCGCGCCGCCGAGGGCGGTCGCGACGGCGAGGGCGAGGGCGAGGCGTCTGCGCATGGCGGGTCTTCGGTCGAATGTGTTCGGGCACGGCGCCGGGCATCGTGGCGCTTCGCGCGGAGCGTAGTCCCGGAGGGGGCTCACCGCACGGAAGTGCGGACAGGCGGCCCGGGCGCTGGGGCCGGCGGGTCTGTCAGCGCGCCGCGTCGGCGGCGACGCAACACCGGCGACATGGTGCCGGTCTTCGCCCAGCATGTCCCGATCGTGTCCGAATCGTCACGATGTGTGGGTCGGGGGCGGCGCGTCCGGGCACCGGCGACGCTGATAGGCTCGGGGCGGCCGCGGTGTCGCTTGCGCCTGTCCCGTGCCCGCGCCGAACCTCCCCGACCCCATCGAAGGAACCCGCCCATGGACCTCACCGATCGCATCGTCGCCGAGCAGGTGGCCCGGCCCCGCCGCGTCGAGCGCCTCGAGGCCGGCCAGCCCACGTCGGACGGCGCCGGCGTGAAGCTGCTGCGCGTGCTCACCCAGCCCCTGCAGCGCCGCCTCGATCCGTTCCTGATGCTCGACAACTTCCGCAGCGACGACCCCGACGACTGGATCGCCGGCTTTCCCGACCATCCGCATCGCGGCTTCGAGACCGTCACCTACATGATCGCCGGCCGCATGCGTCACCGTGACAGCGCCGGCAACGAGGGTCTGCTCGAGGGCGGCGGCGTGCAGTGGATGACCGCCGGGCGCGGCGTGATCCACTCCGAGCTGCCCGAGCAGTCCGAAGGCCTGATGGAAGGGTTCCAGCTGTGGCTGAACCTGCCGGCGAGCGACAAGATGCGCGCCCCCTGGTACCGGGACTTCACGGCCGCCGAACTGCCCGCGTACACCGCGCCGGAGGGCGTGCGGGTGGTGGCGATCGCCGGCCGCAGCCACGGCGTCGAGGGCGCGGTGACCCGTCCGGGGACCGAGCCGCTCTACCTCGACCTCGAGCTGCCCGACGGTGCGCGCTTCGTCCACGCGATGCCGCCCGAGCACAACGCGTTCGTCTACGTCTACCGAGGCGAGGTCGACATCGAGGGCACGCGCGTCGCCTCGGGCCGGATGGCCGTGCTGTCGAACGCGCCCGGCAGCGATGGCGTGGCGCTGCGCGCGAGCGGTCCGGCCCGGGCTCTGCTGATCGCCGGCCGCCCGCTCGGCGAGCCGATCGCGCAGTACGGGCCGTTCGTGATGAACACCGTCGAGCAGCTGCACCAGGCGGTGGCCGACTTCCAGGCCGGCCGCCTCGCCTGAAGCCCCGCTGCGCTCAGTGATCGATGCCGAAGGCGGCGCGCATGCCGCGGACGGCTTCCTGGTGGGGTGACCACATGCGACCGCCGATCACGCCGCCGTCGACCACCAGGTCGTGGCCGTTGACGAAGCCCGACTCGTCGCTCGCCAGGAAGACCGCGGCCATCGCGATGTCGTCGACCAGCCCCGCGCGCGGGATCGGCTGCATCTTGGCCAGACCGACCTTCACCGCCTCCGCGCTCGCCTCGGCCTGCTCGGCCGACAGCCCCAGCGCCTTGCCGAAGATGCCGGTCGCGATGCCGCCGGGCGAGATCGTGTTGACGCGCACGTTGCGCTCGCCGAGCTGCATCGCCGTGCAGCGGGTCAGGTGGATCACCGCGGCCTTGGCCGCCGAGTAGATCATCGAGGTCGAGTAGCCGGCGCGGCTTCCCGCGATCGAGCCGTTGTTGATGATGCTGCCGCGACCCTGCGCGATCATGATCGGCGCGACGTGCTTCATGCCCAGCATCACCGAGCGCAGCAGCGTGCCCATCGCGGCGTCGAACCCCTCGACCGGGATCGTCTCGATGCCCCCGACCGGCGCCGGTCCCCCGGCGTTGTTGAACAGGCAGTCGATGCGGCCGTGACGGGCCATCGTGAACTCGATCAGCGCGCTGACCTGCGCCTCCTCGGTGACGTCGGTGCGCACGAACGCGCAGCGCGCGCCGATCGCCGCCTCGACCGCGCGGCCCTCGGCCTCGCGGCGGCCGGCGATGACGACGTGCGCCCCCTCGGCGGCGAACACTTCGGCGGTGCGTCGACCGATGCCGCTGGTGGCGCCGGTGACGATGCAGACCTTGTCCTGAAGGCGGGGCATGGCGGTGTCTCCTCGTGGGGGTGGTGCGTCCGGAAGCGGCGATGATAGGGCGCGCGGGCATGCCGGCGCGTTCCGGTTCCGGACGAAGCCTGGGGTCCGGACCGGCCGTGCGACGGGCCGGGGGGATAATCCCGTCATGCCCACGAACTCACGCGCGGTCGGCATCGCGGCCGCGGTGGCCACGATCGCGATCTGGACCGCCTTCATCGTCGTCGCCCGAGCCATGGCGCTGCGCTCCCTCAGCCCGTGGGACATCCTGTTCTGCCGGATCCTCGGCGCCTCGCTGGTGCTGCTGCCCTGGGGGTGGTGGATCGTGCGGCGCCGGCGTGCCGCCGGCGGCACCGCCGCCTCCTGGCTGGGCGTCTCGCCGCTCGGTGCCCGCGTGACCCTCGTCTGCGGGCTGTTCGGCGGCATCGGCTACGGGGTCTTCGCGTATGCGGGCTTCGTCCACGCGCCGGCCGCCCACGGCTCGGTGCTGCTGCCCGGCATGCTGCCGCTCTGGACCGCGGTGCTGTCGGTCGTGCTGCTGCACGAGCGGCTGGTGGCCGGGCGCGTGCTCGCGCTCGCGATGATCCTCGGCGGCGGCGCGCTGGTCGGCGGCAGCTCGCTGCTCAGCGCCTTCGACGGCGGCGATGTGTGGAAGGGCGACCTGATGTTCCTCGCGGCCTCGGCGTGCTGGTCGACCTACACCGTGCTGATGCGCCGCGAGCGACTCGACCCGGTCGAGGCGACCATCGCGATCACCGTGTTCGCGCTGCTCGCCTATGTGCCGGCGTATGCCGCACTCGCGCTCGCCGGCATCGTGGACAGCCGGCTCGCGACCGCGCCGCTTGGCGAGATCCTGTTCCAGGCGGTCTGGCAGGGCATCGGCTCGGTCGTGATCTCGGGCATCACCTTCGCGACCATGGTCCGCACCTTCGGGCCGGTCCGCACGACGATGCTGACCGCGCTGGTGCCCGGGCTGTCGGCGCTCACCGCCGTCGCCGTGCTCGGCGAGCCGCTGGGGCCCACGCTGCTCGGCGGTCTCGCCCTCGTCACGGCGGGCATCCTGGTCGGCGTGCGGGCCTCGCGGGCGCCCGCGGTCGCACCCGCGCGCTGATCCGCTGACTCGGCTGACCCGCCGACCCGCCGACCCGGCATGCGATCGCCGGAACGGCGGCGCCCGGCTCGCGCACCGGCCCGCTACAGTGGCGGACCACCGACGACCCCGGAGACACCGCGATGGCCATGACGCCCCGAGAGACCGTGCCGATCGACGTGGCACGCCGCTACGAGCACATCCGTCCGACGCCGCGCCTGCCCGACTTCGCCGCCTGGATCGACGGCGTCGACCTCACCCGCCCGCTGTCCGAATCGGTTCGGGTCGAGCTGCGGCGCGCGCTGGCCGACTTCGAGGTGCTGTTCTTCCGGCCCCAGGTGCTGACGCCCGCGCAGCATGTCGCGCTCGCCGAGGTGTTCGGACCGGTCTCCGGGGGCTCGTTCTTCGAGCGCCACGCGACGGCGCCCGAGATGGAGATGATCGTCACCGACCGCGAGCGGCCGCCCTCGATCGACCAGTGGCACACCGACCTCACCTGGCAGGCCCGCCCGCCGATGGGCACCGTCATCCAGATCACCGAGACGCCGCCCTTCGGCGGCAACACCTGCTGGCTGAGCACCAGCAAGGCCTTCGCCGCGCTGTCGCCCGGCATGCAGGCCTACCTCGAGGGGCTCACCGCGACCCA
>CAIUGQ010000560.1 GCA_903898725.1 uncultured Burkholderiales bacterium
ACCGAGCCCGCTGGCCCCACCGGCGGCAACGCGACGCCGCCCGAGCCCGGCGGTCCGCCCGCCTGGATCGCGCCGGGGACGGGCGGTGCGCCGTCGGCCACGATCTCGGTCGGGCGGCACTGACCGGGCAGCCCCGACCGGCCGCGGCGCATGGGCGTCTGCACGGCGTGAGGCACGGCGCGGCGCATGGCGTCGCGTCTGCCCTACACTCGCGGGCTGCCGGGCATCGGCGGCTCGCCCTTCGTGCCGCCACAGCGACCGTCGGGCTACAGTCGCGCTTCCCTGCGCCCCACGGCGCCCCGGTTCGCGCGACCATCCCAGCGACCCCTCGTCACACACGCACACGAACCATCATGCCCATGCAGGAACACACCGTCCGTGCCTTCGACGCCGACATCGCCGGCATGCGTCGGGCGGTCGTCGAGATGGGCTCGCTCGCCGAGCGCCAGTTCCGCCGCGCGGTGAACGCGATGATCACCGGCGATCCCGGCCTGATCGCGCAGGTCCTCTCGGACGAACGCATCGTCAACGGGCTGCATGTGCAGGTCGACGAGCTCTGCAACCGGATCATCGCGCTTCGTCAGCCGATCGCCATCGATCTGCGCGAGGTCATCGGCGTCATCCACACCATCAACGACCTCGAGCGGGTCGGTGACGAAGCCAAGAAGATCGCCCTCAAGGGCCGCGCGATCGATCCGACGGCACTGCAGGACCTGCACGTGCGCGTGCGCGGCATGGCCGATCAGGCCGCCGACATGCTCAACCGCGCCATCGACGCCTTCGTGCGGCACGATTCGCAGGTGGCGGTGGCGCTCGGCGCCTGCGACGACGCGGTCGACGACCTGCGCGACGAGCTGGTCGAGATCCTGGTCGGCCGCATGACGCGCGAGCCGCACCAGGTCGCGCAGGCCCTCGACATGATCCTGGTCGTGCAGTCGATCGAGCGCGTCGCCGATCATGCCGAGAGCATCGCCGAATACGTCGTCAACGTCGTGCAGGGCGTCGACATGCGGCACGGGAACCTGCCGGCCTGATGTTGGCCTGACGTCGGCCCGGGACGTCGCCGCTCAGGCGGTCTCGGAGCGTTCCTCGTCGAGCGGGTCCTCGTCGCTCAATTCGCCCGTGCCCGCGGCCCGCTCGGCGGCCGCCTTCAGCGAGGCGGCGTTCGCAAGCCGCGCTGCCGGGAAGCGCAGCGAGAACGTGCTGCCGAAGCCGACCCGGCTCTCGATGTCCAGCCGCGCATGGTGGCGCTGCGCGACGTGCTTGACGATCGCGAGACCCAGTCCCGTGCCGCCGGTGTCGCGCGAGCGGCCGCGGTCGACGCGGTAGAAGCGTTCGGTGAGCCGCGGCAGGTGCTCGGCGGCGATGCCGATGCCGGTGTCGCGCACCGACAGCACGCCTTCCCCGTCGATCACCCGCCAGTCGACGGTGATCGTGCCGCCGTCGGGGGTGTAGCGCACGGCGTTGGTCAGCAGGTTGCGGACCGCGCTGTCGAGTTCGGCCGGCGCGCCGCGCAGCCCCGCATCGGTCTCGATCCGCAGCGCCACCGGGTGACGCCCGGCCGACAGCGCCCGGACGTCGGCGACGATCGCCTGCAGCAGCGGCTCGACCGCCACTGCGGCGTGCTCGGGCGGCAGGCTGGCGCTCTCGAGCGTGGCGAGGGTCAGCAGGTCCTCGACCAGCCGCTGCATCGTCGTGGTCTGCTTCTGGACCATCTCCAGGCAGCGGCGGCGTTCCTCGGCCGGCAGCTCCATGTCGAGCAGCGTCTCGACGAAGCCGGCGACCACGGTCAGCGGCGTGCGGATCTCGTGCGAGACGTTGGCGACGAAGTCGCGCCGCATCTGCTCGAGGCGGCTGGTCTCGGTGATGTCGCGGGTGACCAGCAGCCGGTAGGCTTCGTCGGTGGGCACGATCTTCAGCGCGAAGCGCCGCCCCGGCGTGCTCGGCAGCGACATCGTCACCGCGCGCGAGAAGTCGCCCTCGCGCAGGTAGGCGAGGAACTCCGGCTGTCGCACGAAATGATCGATCGGGCGACGCGTGCCGAAGATCCCGTGCAGGTCCTGGGCGGCACGGTTGCTCCACTGCACGTGATCGAACCGGTCGAGCACCACCAGCCCGTCGGGCAGCAGGTCGACCGCCGCATGCAGCCGCTCCAGCTCGGTGGCGGTCTCGGTGCGCTCGTTCGCGTCCTGCCGCATGAAGCGGCCGATCCGGTCGAAGGCATGCCCCCAGCTGCCGAAGCCGAAGGGCAGCTCGCGCTGGCGCGGCAGCGCCGCCCAGTGATGCAGCCGGGAGAGGTAGATCGCGTGGTAGCCGACGAGCAGGGCGAGGCCGGCGACCAGCACCCACATCGCGACCATCGGCGCGTGCAGCCAGGCGAGCACCAGTGCGGCGAGCGCGAGGGCGCCGACGAAGAGCAGGGTGCGGAGGAGGATCAACGCTGAGCGCGTGGCCGGCGGCGGGAGTCGCTCATTGTGGCAGGAAGC
>CAIUGQ010000561.1 GCA_903898725.1 uncultured Burkholderiales bacterium
CCCGCGCCGCCTCGAACCCCGCCGCGAACGCGGCCAGGCTCGGCTCGACGCCGACCCCGCCGCGGCGCACCGCGGCCTCGAAGGCCTCGCGCGCGAACGGCAGCGCGCCGGTGCCCGCGAGCGCACCGAACAGCGACGCACCGATCACGCTGCGGGCGTCCTCGGCCAGCCGCGCGAAGTCCGCCGCGACGAAGCGGCGCGCGGAGCGGCGACCGATCGCGAGCAGCGCGTCGGCATCGACCCGGCCGTCGCCCATCGCGGTCTTCTCGGTCATCGAGTAGACGCGGTTGGTGGACGCGACCAGCGTCGTGCGGTCATCGGTCACCAGACCGCGCTGGATCGCGCGGCCCGCCTCCATCAGCTCGGAGGCGAGCACGACGTCGACCTCGCCGGGCGTGGGCATCAGCGCGAGCACCGGCGCGCGGCCGGCGGCGCGCGCGGCGGCCTCCGGGAAGAGCTCGACGTAGTAGATCGTCGCCCCGGTGCGCTGCGCGACGCCCGGCACCGAGGTCGCCTGCGCGAGGAAGCCGTTGGCTTCGCCGAGGTCGACCAGCCAGTCGGCGAGCACCCCTCCGCCCTCGCCGCCCATCGCCATGATCGCGACGGTGATGGCACGCGCGGGCAAGGCGCCGGAAGAGCCGGAGGCGCCGTCGCCAGCCCCGCCCTCGTCACCGCGCGACCGGGACACCGAGACGATGCTCATGCCGACAGCCCCTCGAGGCGACGCTCGATGCGCGTCTGCAGCCAGCCGATGATGCGTCGACGCCAGCGGTCGCGACGCCGGTCGCCGGCATCCGGGTTGTGCACGATGCCGGCCCGGTAGAACGAGGGGCACAGCACCGCCGCGTGCGACACCTCGCCGCACAGCCCGCAGCCGACGCAGGAGTCCACCACGGTGGCGACCGGGTCGGTGCGCAGCGGGTCCGGGTTGTCCTTGACCGTCAGCGACGGGCAGCCCGACAGCCGGATGCACGAATGGTCGCCGGTGCAGGTGTCCGGGTCGACGCCGAAGCGCTCGCGCACGATGCGCGTGCCGGCAGCGATGGCCGCGCGCTGCTTCGGCTTCTCGCGCCGCTGCTTGTTCAGCATGCACTCGCTCTGCGCGATCACCACCTTCGGGCCCTTGGTCGGCGTGGTGAGCGCCTCGCGCAGCGCGTCGCGCATCTGCTCGATCGAGTAGGTGTTCGTCACCGTGCGCACCCACTCGACGCCGACGCCGCGCACCGCGCGCTCGATCGGGTTGTTCGTCGAGCGGATCGAGTTCTGCGCCTTCGAGGACAGCACGTCCTGGCCGCCGGTCGCGGCCGAGTAGCCGTTGTCGATCACCAGCAGCACGTTGTCGGTCTTGTTGAACACCGCGTTGCCGACGCCCGAGGTCAGCCCGTTGTGCCAGAAGCCGCCGTCGCCCATCACGCTGATGGTGCGCTTCGAGGTCTCGGTGGTGTTCAGCGCCGCCGCACCCGCCCAGCCCAGCCCGTAGCCCATCGTGGTCGCGCCGATCTCGAAGGGCGGCAGGATCGAGAACAGGTTGCAGCCGATGTCGCAGGAGACATGGTGCTTGCCGAGCTCGCGCTCGAGCAGCTTCATCGCGGTGAAGATCGGCCGCTCGGGGCAGCCGGTGCAGAACGACGGCGGGCGCGGATGCACGGTGGCGGCGACGGTGGCCGCGACGTCCACCGCTGCCTCGGCCGCGACCTTGCGCGGCGGGCGCGGGATCGAGGCGGCGTCGATGCGCGCGACCACGGGCGCGGTGCTGGCGGGCGCGGC
>CAIUGQ010000562.1 GCA_903898725.1 uncultured Burkholderiales bacterium
GCTACCGCGTGGGTCTGGCTCGCCGAAGGCCGTATCCTGATGAGTAGGCTCGGTGTGCAGGCTTGATTCTGTACACACCCTCTGAGCCCCTGCAAGGGGCGAGTTTTTTCGCCGGCCCGTCGCGGCCCCCCGCCTCGCGGGGACCCTCGGGCCGCAGGCCCGAGGGCGCGGGGTCAGCGAAGCGATGCCCGCCCCCGGGCGACGACGGGCCGCGCAGACCGTCGAGCGTCGAACGTCGGACGTAGAACGTAGAACGTAGAACTGCGAACGCCCGACCCGAGCACCCGGTCGGCAAGCCCGATCCCTCCCGATATCCCCCCGTTTGCCGACCGCACCCGCCATCGCATACGCTGACGCTTTCCACGGAAAGCATCGGACGCTTCCGCGATGACCTGGCTCGACCACTCCATCATGAACACCCGAGGCGTCGCGGCCGGCCGCGTCGGCGCCACCCACGACCTGAACGAAGCACGGCAGGGCACCTTCCATTTCACGATGGGCCCGTACTCCCAGCCGGTGCTCGAGGTGAAGCCCGGCGACCGCATCGTCGTCGAGACCCGCGACGCCTTCGGTGGCGCCGTCAAGACCGAGCAGGACCTGCCCTCCAAGGTCCTGACCATGCCCTACGTGAACCCCCAGAACGGCCCGATCATGATCGAGGGTGCGGAGCCCGGCGACGCGATCGCGGTGCACATCGAGACGATCAGGCCCCGCGGCCCCAATCCGCGCGGCACCTGCGCGCTGATCCCGTTCTTCGGCGGCCTGTCGAACACCTCGCTCACCGCGACGCTCAACGAGCCGCTGCCCGAGATCGTCCGCAAGATCGACGTCGACGAGCAGGGCGTGTACTGGAGCAAGCGCGTCACCCTGCCCTACCGGCCGCACATCGGCACGCTGTCGACGTCCCCCGCGATCGATTCGATCAACTCGCTGACGCCCGACAGCCACGGCGGCAACATGGACCTGCCCGACATGGGCCCGGGCTCGATCACCTACCTGCCGGTGCGCACCGCGGGCGCGCGCCTGTTCATCGGCGATGCGCATGCCTGCCAGGGCGACGGCGAGATCTGCGGCACCGCGGTCGAGTTCCAGAGCACCACCACCATCCGCGTCGACCTGATCAAGGGCTGGACGCTCGAGTGGCCGCGGCTCGAGAACGAATTCATGATCATGGCCATCGGCAGCACCCGCCCGCTCGAGGACGCCACGCGCATCGCCTACGCGGAGCTCGTGATGTGGATGGAGAAGGAGTACGGCTACGACCGCTGGGACGCCTACATGATGCTCAGCCAGTGCGGCCGCGTGCGCCTGGGCAACGTCGTCGACCCGAAGTACACGGTCGGCGCCGGCATCGACAAGACCTACCTCGCGCGCTGACGCGCGCCCCACCTCGCATACGGAGCTGATCAGCATGGATCTCGGACTGAAGGGACTCAACGCCGTCGTCACCGGCGCCACCAAGGGCATCGGCCGCGCGATCGCCGAGACGCTGGCCGCCGAAGGCGTCAACGTGTCGATCTGCGCGCGCAATGCGGGCGAGGTCGAAGCGACCGTCGCCGCGCTGAAGGCCAAGGGCGTGAAGGTCCACGGTGCCGCGCTCGACGTCGCCGACGGCGCGGCGCTCAAGGCCTGGGTCGACGCCACCGCAGCCGCCTTCGGCGGCGTGGACATCGCGGTCGCCAACGTCAGCGCGCTGGCCATCGGTCAGGACGAGGCGAGCTGGCAGCGCGAGTTCGAGGTCGACATGATGGGCACGGTGCGGCTGGTCAACGCCGCGATGCCGTACCTCGAGAAGAGCGGCAAGGGTTCGATCGTCGCGGTCTCCAGCGTCTCGGGTCGCGAGGTCGACTTCGCCGCCGGCCCCTACGGCACCTTCAAGGCCGCGCTGATCCACTACGTGCAGGGCCTGGCGTTCCAGCTCGCCGGCAAGGGCATCCGCGCCAACACCATCTCGCCCGGCAACACCTACTTCCCCGGTGGCGTCTGGGAGCAGATCAAGAACGGCAACCCGGCGCTCTACGCGCAGGCGCTGGCGCTGAACCCGACGGGCCGCATGGGCACGCCGCAGGAGATGGCCAACGGCGCGGTGTTCCTCACCAGCCCGGCGGCCAGCTTCATCACCGGGACGAACCTGGTGATCGACGGGGCGCTCACGCGGGGCGTGCAGTTCTGAAGCCGACGTCGGGTCGCCGCTGAGCGACAAGGTGTCGACGGCCGCCCCGAGGCGGCCGTCACCGGACTTCCTTTCGGCGCGGGCCGCGCTCAGCCCACGAACCGCAGCGACGCCGGCAGCCCGAAGTCATTGCCGGTCACGAAGTTCGGCAGGTTCGGGAACAGGTCGGCGAGCGCGGCATTGGGCACGCCGAACCAGCGCGCCAGCATGCCTGCGTACTGATCCACCCCCGTCGTCGGCAGCAGCGAGCCGCGCCCGACATCGGTCGCGGTGCCGAGGCCGATCTCCGGGAAGGTGCCGTAGATCCTGCCCCCGTTGACCGCGCCACCGACGACGAAGTGGTGGCCGCCCCAGCCGTGGTCGGTGCCGTCGCCGTTGCTGCTCAGCGTGCGGCCGAAATCGGAGGCGGTGAAGGTGGTGACCTTGTCCGCGAGACCGAGCGCGGCCATCTGGTCATTGAAGTACTTCATCGCATGCGACATCCGACCGAGGAGCGTGGCGTGCGTGGGGAGCTGGCCGTCGTGGGTATCGAAGCCGCCGATCGGCACGAAGAACACCTGACGGCGCAGGCCCAGGGTGTCGCGTGCGGCGATCATCCGGGCGACCATCCTGAGGCTGTTCGCGACCGGGTTGGATGTGCCCGATCCGGACGTGCCCGCAGGCACCCAGTTCGTCGGCGCCGGGACGGACGCGGCCGCTCCGGTCGAGAGCGCGCCGATCAGCTCGTCGCTGGTCGTGAGCGTGCGGGCGTAGACCGCAGCCTGCTCTCGCATGATCAGGTGCTCGCGGGGGTCGGTGGCCAGGGTGCGCAGCGTGTCGCTCGCCGTCGTCGAGCCGTAGAGCGTGCCGCGCGCGGCGTTGATCCGGAGCGCACCGTTGGCCGACAGCTGGTACTGCCGGGTGTTCCGGCCCGACAGCCAGACGACGTTGCCCCCCGAGGAGATGCTGGCGAACGTGGCGCTCGAGTTGCACGACGCCAGGAGGTCCATCACCCGTCCGCCCCAGCCCTGCGTCGAGCCTTCCGGCGAGAACGACTGCCACATCGACTGCTGGTCGTTGTGCGAGAACAGCTTGCGCGGCTTCGGATGGGCGGAATTCCGGTACTCGGCGATCGACGTCGGCCGCACCAGCGGGCCGACGTTGGCAATGATCGCCGCCCGCCGGTCGACCTCGAACATCGTCTTGAGATGCGTCAGCTCGGGGTGCAGCGCGAAGCTGCGGCCGGCGATCGGCGTGATGGGCGAGATCGGGAGCACGCCGCCGCTGAAGCCCGCGGGGGGCAGCGCGATCGGCGAGGGCAGCACGTTGCGCGCGGCGACGTACGCGTCCCACGACGGCGTGTCGGTGGCCAGCACGGTGTTGAACGCATCGTTGCCGCCGACCATGAACAGGCAGACGAGCGCCTTGTAGTCGGTGCAGGAGACGGACTGGGCCGCGGCCTCGCCCATCGAGGCGAGGCTGAGCGCGAACGGTGCGGCTGGGCCGGCCACGGACAGAGCGGCGGCTTTGGATAGGAAGCGGCGTCGGGCGACGCTGAGGGGACGGGTCATTTCGGTTCTCCGGATCGGACGTCGGTCAGCGCTGGACCGTGAATTCGGGGGTGACGACGAGCAGCAGCACGGCGAGGCGGGCGCGGTTGCGCAAGGCGGCGAGCACGGTCGCGTCGGTGTCGGCGCCGCTCGGGATCGCGACGCTGGCGACCTCGGCTGCGATCTGGTTGCGCACCGCAGTCGGCACCTGGCCGGGCGCCATCAGCAGGATCGACCTGTCGACGAGCGCCGCAGGATTGCGGGCGAGCGCGACGAGCGGTGACCAGTCGATGGCGATGTCCGGCTTGCCCGTCCGCGGGTCGCCGCTGCCGGCACCGTCGTTGTCGAGCACGGCCTTCACCGTGTTCAGGAACCCGGCCGCCGAGACCTCGTTGAAGATCTGCAGCTCGGGGGCGACCAGCGCAC
>CAIUGQ010000563.1 GCA_903898725.1 uncultured Burkholderiales bacterium
CGCCGCCGCCGTGTTGACGCCGTCCATCACGTAGAGGAACCGGTCGCGCAAGTGCATGAAGGGCTGCGAGTTGATGTTCTCGTCGTCCTTCATGAAGTCGAGGCCGCCCTTGAGGCCCTCGTAGATCACCCGCCCATAGTTGCGTGCCGACAGGCCGAGCTTGGGCTTGGTGGTGGCGCCCAGCAGCGGCCGGCCGAACTTGTCGAGCCGCTCGCGCTCGACCACCAGGCCGGTGGGCGGGCCCTTGAAGGTCTTCACGTAGGCGACCGGGATCCGGATGTCCTCGAGCCGGCAGGCCTTCAGCGGCTTGAAGCTGAAGACGTTGCCGATCAGGCTCGCGGTCATGTTCGCGATCGAGCCCTCCTCGAACAGCACCAGGTCGTAGGCGATCCAGGCCAGCCACTGCCCCGGGTTGCCGGGTGCCGGCTCGACCCGGTAGGCCTTCGCCCGGTAGGTGTCGCAGGCGGTCAGGCGGTCGGTCCACACCACCGTCCAGGTCGCGGTGCTCGACTCGCCGGCGACCGCGGCGGCCGCCTCGACCGGGTCGACGCCGTCCTGCGGCGTGATCCGGAACAGGCACAGCACGTCGGTGTCCTTCGGCTGGTAGTCGGCATCCCAATACCCCATCTGGCGGTACTTGAGGACCCCGGCCGAGTAGCGCTGCTTCGTGTCTCGGATCTCGTTGCCGGCGAGCTGGGCGCCTTCGGCGGGCTGGTTCACGGGGGGCCTCCTGGGGTGGGAAGGGCCACTGTAGGCAGGCCAGTCGTTAAGGTAAAGTCAGTGTTGATGGGGTCATGGTTCAGGAAAGACTTAATCGATGAACGTCACCTTCAGGCAGCTCAGGGTGTTCGCCGAGGTCGCCCGGCAGGGCAGCGTGCAGCGCGCCGCCGAGGCGCTGCACCTGACGCCGCCGGCGGTGTCGATGCAGCTCAAGGAGATCGAGTCCCAGGTCGGCCTGCCGCTGTTCGATCGAAGCGGCAGGAAAATGGGGCTCTCCACCGCAGGTGAGTACTTCCTGACCTATGCGCGTCGCCTGCTCGGGACCCTGAAGGACGCCGAGGATGCGATGGCGCGGCTCACCCGGGTGGAGTCGGGGCGGCTGACGATCGGGATGGTCAGCTCGGCGAAGTACTTCCTGCCGCGGCTGCTCGCGGAGTTCCATGCCGAGCATCCGGGCATCGAGGTCCGGCTGCGGCTGGGCAACCGCGAGGAGCTGGTCGCGGCGATGTCGGCCTCCGAGGTCGACGTCTCGGTGATGGGCCGTCCGCCGAAGGACTGGCCGCACCGGGCCGAGCCCTTCGCCGCGCATCCGCACGGCCTGATCGTCGCGCCCTCGCATGCGTTCGCGGCGCTCGAGTCGGTGCCGGCGGCGGCGCTGGCGCGCGAGCCGTTCCTGGTCCGCGAGTCGGGGTCGGGCACACGCGCCGCGCTCGAGACCTACCTCGCGGCGCACGCGCTCAAGCCGGTCTTCGTGATGGAGATGAACAGCACCGAGGCGATCAAGCAGGCGGTGATGGCGGGGCTCGGCGTCGCGCTGGTGTCGCTGCACACCGTCGGGCTGGAGCGCGGCCTCGGCCTGATCGCGGCGCCGGCGGTCGAGGGGCTGCCGCTGGTGCGCCGCTGGCACCTGGTCGCCTCGGCCCACCGGCTGGCGTCGCCGGCGACCGAGGCGTTCCGATACTTCGTGCTCGAGCACGGCGAAGCCTTCCTCGCACGCGCCTTCGGCGGGCCGGCGGCCGATCGGCAGGCATCTGGGGCGATCGCCGTCTCGCCGGCGGCCCCGGTTCGTGGTTCCATGACGCCATGAGCATCGTCCTGATCCGCCACGGCGAGACCGACCTCAACGCTGCCCGCGTGCTGCAGTGGCCCGACACGCCGCTCGGCGAGCGCGGACGGGCCCAGGCCCGCGCGCTCGGCGCCCGCTTCGCGGTGGCCGCCCCGCGCCCCGTGCTGCTCGTCAGCAGCGACATGGCCCGCGCCCGCCAGACCGCCGCCGCGATCGCCGCCACCACCGGACTGCCGGTCCGGGAGTCGCCGCTGCTGCGCGAGCGCGACTTCGGCGAGCTGCGCGGCCTGCCCTTCGACTCGCTCGGCTTCGACCCGATCGAGGACGAGCGGGCGCCGCCCGGCGGCGAGTCGATGGCGGTGTTCCGGGCCCGCGTGGCCGAGGCGATGGACTGGCTGCGCAGCCTGCGCCGGGAGGTCGACGGCGACGTGCTCGCGGTCTCCCACGGACTGGTGATCCGGGTGGTGCTGACCGAGCATGCGAGCTTCCCCGAGGGCTGGACGATCCCCGCACGGCTGTCCAACACCTCGGTGTCGATCCTCGCGCCCGAGCGGCCGCACCTGGCGGCGCTGGTCGACTGCAGCCGGCACCTCGAGGGCGCGGCGCAGGACGACGGACGTGGGGTGGCGGGGGTCTGAGCCCGCCTCAGATCTGGCGCAGCCAGACCTCGCCGATGCTGTGGTCGAGGCGCTTGCGCAGCACGACGTTCGCGCGCTCGCGCGACGGCAGGATGTTCTCGCGCAGGTTCACCAGGTTGATGTTGCGCCAGATGCCGAGGGCGACGTCGCGGGCGGCGTCGGCATCGAGATCCTTGTAGTGGTGGAAGTACGAGGTGGGGTTCTGGAAGACCGTGCGCTGCAGCTTGAGGAAGCGACGGACGTACCACTCCTGGATCTCGTCGTCCCCGGCGTCGAGGTACAGCGAGAAGTCGAAGAAGTCCGAGACGATGATCGACGGCGAGCGCCCGCCCTCGAGCGTGCCGGTCTGCAGCACGTTCAGGCCCTCGAAGATCAGGATGTCGGGGCTGGCGACCACCGCCTGCTCGCCGGGCACGATGTCGTAGCCCTGGTGCGAGTAGACCGGCGCCGCGACCTCGGCCTTGCCGGCCTTCACGTCGGCGAGGAACTCGATCATCCGGCGGCGGTCGTAGCTCTCCGGGAAGCCCTTGCGGCCCATCAGCCCGCGCTCGAGCAGCGTCGCGTTCGGGTACAGGAAGCCGTCGGTGGTCACCAGCGCGACCGAGGGATGGTCGGGCCAGCGCGCCAGCACGGCCTGCAGCGTGCGCGCGAAGGTGCTCTTGCCGACCGCGACGCTGCCGGCGATGCCGATGACGTACGGGCGGCGGCCGACCAGCCGTCCGAGGAACTCGTCCTTCACGCCGGACAGCGCGCGGGCCGAGCGGAAGTGCAGGTTCAGCAGGCGCGACAGCGGCAGGTAGATCTGCACGACGTCGTCGATCGACACCTGCTCGAGCACGCCGCGCAGTGAGGCGAGGTCGGTCTGGGACAGCGTCAGCGGCGTGCTGGCGCGCAGCGCGGCCCACTCGTCGCGGCTGAACACCTCGTACGCCGAGAACTCCGTTCCGGTGTCCAGGTTCATGGCGCGAGAGCTTACCCCAGCGACGTCGCGGCGGCGCCTCGTGCGGCGACTAGGGGTCGCGCTGGCGTACACTCGGGCCGTCGTTCCACCCGTCCGCCGGGCCCGTTCGACGACCTCGCGCGACGCGCGCCCCGCCGTCTCCCGTCGCGCCCGATCCTCATGCCGACATGAAGCTCTTCCTCAGCCTGCTGGTCGTCGCGAACGTGCTGCTGTTCGGCTGGTTCCGCGGCTGGATGGCGCCGTTCGGCGGCGATGGCCGCGAGCCCGCCCGGGTCGACCGGCAGGTCGAGCCCCAGCAGCTCCGGGTCGTGACCCCGCCGCGCGCAGGCACCGCCGACGCGCGCCCCGGGGGCGGTGCCGATCCGGTCTCGGGTGCACCGGTCGTCCCGGCGCCCGCCGCGTCTCCCGCGGCCGCATCGGCGCCCGCGCCC
>CAIUGQ010000564.1 GCA_903898725.1 uncultured Burkholderiales bacterium
CGCAGGCCGATGGCTGCTCGCGGCCGCCGCCGTCGAAGCCGGCTGGGCCCTCTCGATGGCCGCCTCGCTGGGCGGCGCCGGCGCCGTCGCTCAGGGTGTCGCCGGCAGCGCCGAGGCGCTGCGCCCGCTGGTCTGGACCCTGATGCTGCTCGCGCTGATGCGCGACGGCGTCTCGGCGGTACGACCCGGGCCGCCCATGGCCGCCGAGCCGGACACCGCCCCGCGCATCCGCGGCCGCTTCCCGTACGCGGCCCCCGCGCTCGCGGTCGCGCTCGCGCTCGCTTCGCTCGCCTCGTCGGTCGCACAGGGTGCGGCCGGGGCGCACCCCGGCGTGCCGGACCTGCTGGCCGCGATCTTCGCGCTCGTCTGCGTCGAGCAGGTCTACCTGAACACCGACGCGGCGCACCGATGGGCGATCAAGCCGCTGTGTCTCGCGCTCGCCGCAGCCTTCTCCTTCGACATCGTGCTGATCGCCGACACCCTGCGCACCGGTACCGCCGACGCGGGCTGGTGGGCGGCACGCGGCTTCGCCCACGCGCTGCTCGTGCCGCTGGTCGCGATCGCCGCCGCCCGCAACCGGAACTGGCAGCTCCAGATCAAGCTCTCGCGCGATCTGGTGTTCCATTCGGCGACGCTCATCGGCTCGGTCGGCTTCGTGCTGGTGTTCGCGGCCCTGGGGTGGGCCGCACGCGTGGCCGGGCCCGACTGGGCGGGGGTGGTGCAGGCGCTGTTGCCGTTCTGCGCCGCGATCGCTGCCGCCGCGATGCTCTGCTCGGACAGCTTGCGCGCCCGCCTGCGGGTCTGGGTGGCCAAGCACTTCTTCTCGTACCGATACGACTACCGCGAGGAATGGCTGCGGCTCACCCGGATCGTCTCGGCGCCCGACGCGGGCGATGCCGATGCCCTGGGCGAACGTGCACTGCGTGCACTGTGCGATCTGGTCGACAGCCCGGGCGGGACGCTCTGGGTACAGGCCGCCCACGGCGACTTCCTGCGCGACGCCCATCTGGGCGGCGACCGGCCCGGGCCGATCGGCGCCGACGAGCCCCTGCTGGCCTGGCTGAGCGCGCGAGCATGGATCGTCGAGGTCGACGAGTGGCGACGCTCCGCGCAGCGCTACGACGGCCTCGCGCTGCCGGCGCAGATCGCCGACGATCCGTGCGCATGGCTGGTGGTGCCGCTGCTCGGGCAGGACTCGCTGGTCGGCGTCGCGGTGCTCGCGCGACCGCGGGCGCAGGCGGCCGTCGACTGGGAGGTCCGCGACGTGCTCAAGGCGGCCGGCCGTCAGGTGGCCGGCTATCTCGCGCTGCGCGAGGCCGGCGAACGGCTGGCGCAGGCCGGGCGCTTCGATTCGTTCAACCGGATGTCCGCCTTCGTCGTCCACGACCTGAAGAACCTCGTGGCCCAGCTCTCGCTGCTGCTTCGCAACGCCGCCCGCCACCAGGCCGACCCGGACTTCCAGCGCGACATGCTCGCCACCGTCGAGAACGTGGTCGACCGCATGCAGGGGCTGACGCGACAGCTCGGCGGCGACACGCGGGCCCAGCCGCGCCGCGCGGAGGTGTCGATCGCCGCGGCGCTCGAGGCGGCCGTCGGGGCCCGTCGAGGCCAGCGCCCGGCGCCGGTGATGACGCCGCTCGACGCGGGTCTGCACGGCCGCAGCGTGCTCGCCGACCCACAGCGGCTCGAGCGCGTGTTCGGCCATCTGCTGCAGAACGCCGTGGAGGCGACACCGCCCGACGGCCAGGTCGGGGTACGCGCCTGGCGCGACGGTGACGAGGCGATCGTCGAGGTCACGGACAGCGGCCACGGGATGAGCGAGAGCTTCGTCGAGACGCGCCTGTTCAGGCCCTTCGCATCGACCAAAGGACACGGTCTCGGACTCGGCACCTTCGAATGTCGCGAGTACCTGCGCGAGGTCGGCGGCCGCGTCGACGTGCGCACCGCGCCGGGTGCGGGCACGACCGTGACGGTGCGCCTGCCGCTCGTGCCCGCCCGCGCTGCGGCGCTGCTGGAGGAATGATGGACGCCGACCGCCCCGTCCTCCTCGTCATCGAGGACGACCCCGGCCTGCGCAAGCAGATGCGCTGGAGCTTCGACGCCTACGAGGTGGTGCTGGCCGACGATCGCGACAGCGCGATCGCGGCGCTGCGCCGCATCGAGCCGGCCGTGGTGACGCTCGATCTCGGTCTGCCGCCCCACCCCGACACGCCCGAGGAGGGCTTCCGGCTGCTCGGCGAGATCCTGACGCTGGCGCCCGCGACCAAGGTGATCGCGCTGACCGGCCAGGACGAACGCGTCAACGCGGTCCGCGCCATCGCGATGGGGGCCTACGACTTCTTCGAGAAGCCCTTCGACGCCGAGACGCTGGGCCTGACGATCTCGCGCGCGTTCCGGCTCGCCGAGCTCGAGGACGAGCACCGCCGCCTGCTGCAGAACCGCGGCGGAGAGAACGTCGCCGGGCTGCTGACGCGCGATCCGGGGATGACCAAGCTGTGCCGGCAGATCGAGAAGATCGCGCCGACGCAGGCGAGCGTCGCGCTGATCGGCGAATCGGGCACCGGAAAGGAGCTGCTCGCCCGGGCGCTGCACGAGGGCTCGCCGCGTCGCGACGGTCGCTTCGTCGCGATCAACTGCGCGGCGATCCCCGATGCGCTGCTCGAATCGGAGCTGTTCGGCCACGAGCGCGGCGCCTTCACCGGCGCGGTCAAGTCCACGCCGGGCAAGGTCGAGCTCGCCGACGGCGGCACGCTGTTCCTCGACGAGATCGGCGACCTGCCGATGCCGCTGCAGGCGAAGCTGCTGCGCTTCCTGCAGGAGCGGGTCGTCGAGCGCGTCGGCGGTCGCACCGAGATCCCGGTCGACGTCCGCGTGGTCTGCGCCACCCATCGCAACCTGCGCGACCGCATCGCCGAGGGCACGTTCCGCGAGGACCTGTTCTACCGGCTGACCGAGATCGTGCTCACCATCCCGCCGCTGCGCGATCGGGGCGGCGATGCGGCGCTGCTCGCGCACGCCTTCGTGCAGCGCTTCGGCAAGGCCAACGGCCGCGAGCGGATGGTGCTGCGCGAGGATGCGCTCGATGCGATCGCCGCGCACCGCTGGCCGGGCAACGTGCGCGAACTCGAGAACGCGATCAAGCGCGCGGTGATCATGGCGCAGGAGCGCACGATCACGGCGGAGGACCTCGGGCTGGCGCCGGCCGAGGAAGCGCCGATGCTGAACCTGCGCCATCTGCGCGACGAGGTCGAACGGCGCGCGGTGCTCAATGCGATGGCCCGCTGCGACGGCAACATCGTCCGCGCCTCGGAGCTGCTCGGCATCAGCCGTCCCACGCTGTACGACCTGCTGCGGCGCTTCGGGCTGCGCTGAGTCGCCCGCACACGCCGACATGCCCGCCCGTCCCACCGTCCAGCGCACCAGCGCGCGCCTCGCGTTCGCCGCGGGGCTCGTCGCGGCGCTGGTCGCCGGCTGCGGCGACTCGCCGCAGCGGCTGATGCAGAAGGCCACGGCGGCCCGCGATGCGCGCGACGACGAGACGGCCGAGCAGCACCTCAAGGCGGTGCTGCGAAAGGCCCCGGATTCGCTCGATGCACGGCTGATGCTCGCCGCGCTCCATGCATCGCGCCACGACGCGCCCTCGGCTGCCAAGGAATGGCGACGGGCCCTCGAACTCGGTGCGCGTCCCGAACAGGCGCTGCCCGGCCTGGTCGCGGCGCTGGTGCTGGCGGGTGACGCCACCGGCGCGCTCGCCGCCGCCGAAGGCGCCCGCATCGACGCGGCGGCCCCGCGGGCCGTGATCGCGTACTGGAGCGGCCGAGCCCACGAGGCCCTCGGCCGACGCCCGGAGGCGGAGCGGCTCTGGCGCAGCGCGCTCGAGACCGATCCGCAGCTGACGCCCGCGCGCGTGGCGCTGCTGCGCCTGCAGGCCGAGCGCGGCGACGCCCAGGGCGTCGGCCCGGTGCTCGACGCGATCCTGGCGCGCCAGCCGTCCCAGCCGGACGCGTGGATGCTCAAGGCCGATCTGGCCCTCGCCCGCGGCGACGCACCCGGAGCCCGCGAGGCCCTCGGGCGGGCGGTCGACGGCGACCCTGCGGCACCGCTGCCGCGCACGCGGCTGGTCTCGCTGCTGATCGACCTCGGCGCGCTCGCCGACGCCCGCGCACAGCTCACGGTGCTCGAACGGACCGCGCCCGGCCGGCCCGCGACGCGTCATCTGCGCGCGCTGATCGACCTGACCGCGGGGCGTCTCGAGGCGGCCCGCGACGGTGCCCTGCGCATCCTGTCGTCGAACCCCGACTTCCTGCCGGCGGTGGCACTGGCCGCGACCGTCGCGCTGCGCGAGGGAGCACTCGAGCAGGCCGAGCGTCATGCGCGGCAGCTGCTGGACGAGGCCCCCGGCTCCGTGCAGGGGGCGCGGCTGCTGGCCGCCACGCAGCTGCGACGCGACGATCCGACGCGCGCACGCGCCACCGCGGACGCCGCATTCGCGCGCGGCGTGCGCGATGCGCCGCTGCTGGGCATCGCCGGCGAGGCCGCGCTGCGCACCGGCGACCTGGCCGCCGCCACCGGCTACTTCGAGCAGGCGAGCCGGATCGATCCCGACGATCCGTCGCGTCTGACCGGGCTGGGCCTCGCACGGCTGAGCGCCGGCCAGCAGGCCGCCGGCTTCGAGGCGCTCGAGCAGGCGGCCGAGCGCGATCTCGCCTCGACGCGGGCCGACCTGGCGCTGGTGACGGCACGGCTGCGCGCCGGCCAGTTCGACCGTGCGCTGGTCGCGGTCGAACGCATGATCCGCAAGGACCCGCGCGCGCCCCTCGCCCACAACCTGCACGGCACCGTGCTGCTCGGGCGCGGCGACGTTCCCGGGGCACGGGCCGCCTTCGACCGGGCACTGGCGATCGACCCGTCGTTCTTCGCTGCCGCCGCCAACCAGTCGCAGCTCGACCTGCGCGCCGGCCAGCCCGACCAGGCCCGCAGCCGCTTCGAGGCGGTGCTGAAGAAGGACCCGCGCAATGTCGCCGCCCTGGGCGCGCTCGCGCGCATGGCGACCCAGGCCGGCCGGCACGACGAGGCCTCCGCGCTGCTGCGCCGGGCCAGCGAGGCGGACCCGACCGCGCTCGAGCCCGCGCTCGCGCTCGCCGCCGACCGGCTGAAGGCCGGGCGGCCCGAGCAGGCCCTCGTGCCGCTGCGCGGTGCGGCGGTGCGGCACGGCTCGGATCCGCGCCTGCTCGACCTGCTCTCCGAGGCGCTGCTGCGGACCGACCAGGCGCAGCAGGCGCTCGAGGTGCTCGAGCGCCGCGTCCGTCTCGACCCGCGATCGGCTGCGCTCCAGGTCCAGCTCGGCGCGGTCCGGGCGGTCGCGGGCGACGTCGAGGGCGCGATCGCGGCGCTGCGCGCCGCAGGGGAGCTCGATGCCGATGCCGCGACGCGGCTCACCGCGCGCGTCGTCACCACGCTTGGCACGACCCGGCGCGCCGACACCGAACGCATGGCCCGCCTGCTGCGCAAGCAGGCGCCGGGGAATCCGATCGGCGCAGCGCTCGAAGCCGACCTCGCAGCCTCGGAGCGACGCTGGCCCGACGCGGCCGCGGCCTGGTCCGATGCGATCGCGATCCGCCGCACCGCCTGGCTCACGGCGAGGCTGCACGGCGCGCTGCGCGACGCGGGCCGCGCCGAGGAGGCCGCCGCTGCCCTGCGGGCCGGCCTGCAGGCCCTGCCGCGCGACACCGAGCTCGCGACCTACGCCGCCTCGGCGATCAGCGCAACGACACGCTGAGAGGTCGCCTGCGGCCCAGAGCGGTCGCAGACCCACGACGCAGCACATGCCGGTACCCGAAGGGCTCGCCATCCGACGAATCCTTCCTTCTTTCCGACGAACGGCAGCCCTACAATCGCCGCACCCTGGCTGAAGCGTCTCCCGGAACGATGGTCATCGACCACCCCGGCACGCGGCGGGCACGCGCGTGCGTGCCGCGCGTGCCGCACCGCCTGTTCGTCGCCCTGCCGCTGTGCCTCGCACTGGCGGTACCGGCTGCGTGGGCGAACGACGACGAGGCGCAAGTCGGCGTGCAGCCCGTCGAGACCAGCGCGATGCCCGGGTCGTCGGCGCCGCCCCAGCCGGCCGTTGCGCCAGCCGTCCGCACGCCGCTCTCCGAGGCCGCGCGCCTCACCGAGCTCGGCAAGTACTTCGACCTGTCCGAGCCCCCGTCGCAGGACCTCGACAAGGCGCGCGACCTGTACTGCCGCGCTGCCGTGCTGGGCCACGCCGAAGCCGTGCAACGGCTCGGATGGCTGTACTTCAAGGGCCGCGGCGTCGCGCCCGACGAGGCCGTCGCCGCGACGCTCTTCAAGTGGGCCTCGGCCCTCGGCGATGCGCGTTCGACCGGCGCGGCGCGTGCACTCAGCACCGCCTCCGAGGTACCGGCTCCCTGCCTCGCGCGGCTCGGCGTCACCTCGCTCGAGTCGCTGCGCGCCCGCCAGCGCGCCACCGCGCCGTCGGCCCGCCCCGCGCCGTCCGCCGTCGTCGAGCAGCCGGCCCAGTTCCGCACCACCCCGGCGCCTGCCGACCGCCGCCGCATCGTCGAAATGGTCGTGCAGCAGGCCCGCGCATACCGGCTCGACCCCCGCCTGGTGCTGGCGATCGTGCGCGCCGAATCGAACTTCGACGTCGCCGCGCTGTCGCCGAAGAACGCGCAGGGACTGATGCAGCTGATCCCCGACACCGCGCGACGCTTCTCGGTCGAGAACCCGCTCGATCCGATGGAGAACATCCGCGGCGGCATGGCCTACGTGCGCTGGCTGCTCGCCTATTACCGCGGCGACGTGACGCTGACGCTCGCCGCCTACAACGCGGGCGAAGGCGCGGTCGACCGCTTTCGCGGTGTGCCGCCCTTCGCGGAAACACTGTCTTACGTTCAGAGGATCCGCGCGTTCTATCCCTTCGATCGCCACCCCTACGACCCGCGGGCGCTCGCCGCCGGCGAGCGCTCGTGGATCACGAACGATGTCGCCGCAACGAGTGGCGCAGGCGCCACGCCGATCCCCGTCCAGCGGTGAACTAGTACCGCGCTCATCGGACCCAACCGTCCGACAATCCTCGACAAGCGGGCGCCCTCCTCCGATTGGCGTACTTTGATCCGGCGAATCGGCCGGTTCGAGGGCGCCATTCGCCCGCAACGTTGGGAGTTCCAGGATGTCGCTGCGTCAATTCAGCCTCGCGCTCGTCGCGTCGATCGCCGTGCTGTCCGGCTGCGCCTCGGGCAGCCTGCCGCCCGCCCCGCAGAAGGCGGCCAGCGCGGGCTACCGCTACCAGATCGGTCCCGGCGACCAGCTCGAGATCAGCGTCTGGCGCAATCCGGAGCTGTCGGCCAAGGTGCCGGTGCGCCCGGACGGCAAGATCACCACGCCGCTGATCGAGGACCTGCAGGCGGTCGGCAAGAACCCCGCCGACCTCGCCCGCGAGATCGAGGCGCGTCTGGCCAAGTACATCCGCGATCCCTCGGTCACGGTGCTGGTCACCAGCTTCGTGGGCAACGCGACCGAGCAGATCCGCGTGGTCGGCCAGGCGACGCGGCCGGCCGCCCTGCCCTACCGCCAGAACATGACGCTGCTCGACGTGATGATCACCGTCGGCGGCATCACCGAGTTCGCGGCCGGCAACCGCGCGGTGCTGATCCGTCAGGCCGAGAACAACAAGCAGTACTCGGTCCGGCTCAAGGACCTGCTCAAGGGCGGCGACGTCAGTGCCAACGTCGAGGTGGTGCCGGGCGACGTGATCATGATTCCCGAAGGCATGTTCTGAGGCGGATGCGTACACGATGCTCCAGGTCTGGTCCTCTGTTTCCTCGCTGCTCCCCGGCCTCTGGCGATACCGGTGGCACGGGCTCGCCGCGACTGTCGCCACCGGCGTGGTCGGCGCGACGATCGTCACCCTGATGCCGAACCGCTACGAGGCGTCGGCGCGGGTCTATGTCGACACCCAGTCGATCCTCAAGCCGCTGATGCAGGGGCTGGCCGTGCAGCCCAACCTGGACCAGCAGGTCCAGATGATGGCGCGCACGCTGATCAACCGGCCCAACGTCGAGCGCGTCGTCAGGATGGCTGACCTCGACCTGCGCTCGAAGTCGCCGCAGGAGCGCGAGCGGATCGTCGACATGCTCGTCAAGGAGATCCAGGTCAAGCCGGCAGGTGGCCAGAACCTGTACGCCATCTCGTACAAGGGCGACACCACCGACTCGGCGCAGAAGGTCGTGCAGTCGCTGCTGTCGATCTTCGTGGAGTCGAACCTGGGCGACAAGCGACGCGACGCCGAGCAGGCCAAGCGCTTCATCGACGAGCAGCTCGCGATCTACGAGAAGAAGCTGCTCGAGGCCGAGGCGGCGCTCAAGGAATTCAAGGTCCGCAACATCGCGGTGATGCCGAACCTGGCGCAGGACTACGTGGCGCGCAGCGCCGACCTGCAGAAGGAAGGCGACGGCGCCCGGCTCGAGATGCGTCAGCTCGAGAACTCGCGCGAGGCGCTGCGCCGTCAGCTCGCCGAGGAACAGCCGACGTTCGTCGGCAGCGACGGCAGCGGCAGCGGCGTTCGCGTCCCCACCGAGACCGAGCAGCGGCTGGAAGCCGCGCGCAAGCGGCTCGACGAGCTGGTGGTGCGTTACACCGACGAGCATCCGGACGTCGTCCATGCCCGCACGATCGTCAGCGAGCTGCAGGGGCAGCGCGAGATCGAGCGCAAGCGCGAGGCCGAGACCGGCATGCGCTCGAACGGCGCGAGCGTGCTCATCCCCAACAAGGTCTACCAGGACCTGAAGGTCGCGCTCGCGGACGTCGAGTCGAAGCTCGCATCGGCCCGTGCCCGCATGGCCGAGTCGGATCGTCGCCTGCTGGTGGCGCGCGACGCCGCGCAGACCGTGCCGAAGGTCGAGGCCGAGTACCTGCAGCTCACGCGGGACTACGAGGTCAACAAGAAGAGCTACGAGCAGCTGCTCACGCGTCGCGAGTCGGCCCAGATCTCGGGCAGCATGGACAACTCCGGCGTGAGCGAGCTGCGGGTGGTCGATCCGCCGCGGGTCAGCCCGACGCCGAGCAGTCCGAACAAGCCCATCCTGCTGATCGCCGTGCTGCTGGTCTCGCTGGCCGCGGGCGTGGCGACCGCAGTGCTCCGCGCCCAGGCGACCGCCGCCTTCTTCGATGTCCGCTCGGTTCGCGCGCGCCTCGGCGCGCCCGTGCTCGGCGCGGTCTCGATGGTGCTCGACGCCGAGGCGATGAAGCGCCGTCGCGAGGGCGTGATCGCGTTCTCCGCCTCGGTCGGCGCCTACACCCTGCTGCTCGTCGGGCTGGCCGCCTGGCTGATGCTCCGCACCCTGGCCGGCTGAGCCCGAAGGACCCCGCCCCATGAGCATGATCGAACGCGCGGTTTCCCGCCTCGGCGACGACGTCACCCCCGTGCGCAGCTCGGTGACCGACCTGTCCGAGTACGCGGAGCGCCCGGCCTCGAGGTCGCGCCGACCGGCGCCGCCCGACGCGCCGCCTGCCGCCCCCCTCGAGTTCGACGACGAACCGCCTCGACGGACCCGCGAACGGGCCGAGCCGCGTCCGCTGGCAACGCCGCGGGCCACGCCCGCGCCGCGCCCGGCCG
>CAIUGQ010000565.1 GCA_903898725.1 uncultured Burkholderiales bacterium
AGCGTGCGGTGCTCGCCGGTCAGCGTGTCGATCGCGACCTCGGCGACCGCCGCCCCATAGGCGAAGTAGTAGAACGGACGGCCGCGGAACGCCGCGCCGTCCCAGTGGATCTCGGGGGTTCGGTAGTAGCCCTGGGCGGACAGGGAGATCCGCGCCATGTAGGCCCGGTGCGCGAGCTCGGCCAGCGCGATCGAGCGCGACGCGCCGTCGACCTCCGCATGCGCGGCACCGTCGTGCCAGCGCACCGCATCGGGCGTCGTGCCCCATTCGCCCGCGATGAACGCCGCGAGACGCTCCTTGAGCACCAGGCTCGCGTTGCGCGCGGCCATGCCGTTGAGGTCAGAGCCCGACGAGGCCGCGGTCGCCGAAGTGTTCGGCACGCGCGCCGTGTCGGTCGCGCTGACCCGCACGCGCTCGACGGCGATGTCGAACTCGCGGGCCACCACCTGCGCGACCTTGGTGAACAGGCCCTGCCCCATCTCCGTTCCGCCGTGGTTCACCAGCAGGCTGCCGTCGGCATAGAGGTGCAGCAGCGCGCCCGCCTGGTTCAGGTGGACGGCGTTGAAGGAGATGCCGAACTTGACGGGCACGAGCGCCAGCCCGCGCTGCACGAGGCCGCCCTGGGCATTGGCCGCATCGATCGCGGCGCGCCGCGCGGCGTAGCCCGACAGGGCCTCGAGCCGCGCGATCAGCTCGGGCAGCACGTTGTCGGTGATCGTCTGGCCGTAGTGGGTCTCGTTGCGCTCGGTCGTGCCGTAGAGGTTCACCAGACGGACCGCGAGGGCATCGCGGCCCAGCGCACGGGCGATCGCGTCGATCACCTCCTCGATGACGAACATGCCCTGCGGGCCGCCGAAGCCGCGGAACGCGGTGTTGGAGACCTTGTGGGTCCGGCAGCGCAGGCTGCGGATGCGCAGGTTCGGCAGCCAGTAGGCATTGTCGATGTGGCAGACCGCGCGATCGTTGACGGGACCGGACAGGTCGGCGGAGTAGCCGCAGTCGGAGGCGAGCGTCACGTCGAGGGCGAGGATCCGCCCGTCGGTGTCGAAGCCCGCCGACCAGTCCGCCTCGAACGGATGGCGCTTGCCGGTGATCGTCATGTCGTCGTCGCGGTCGAGGCGGATCTTCACCGCCCGGCCGAGACGCCGCGCGGCGATCGCCGCCATCGCGGACAGCAGCGCCGGCTGGCTCTCCTTGCCGCCGAAGCCGCCGCCCATCCGCCGGCATTCGACCCGCACCCAGGCGCTCGGCACGCCGAGGGCCTCGGACACGATGTGCTGCACCTCGGTCGGGTGCTGGGTCGACGCATGGACCACCACGCCACCGTCGTCCTGCGGCACGGCGAGCGAGACCTGGCCCTCGAGGTAGAAGTGGTCCTGGCCGCCGACGACGGAGCGCCCCGACAGCCGGTGCGGTGCTGCGCCGAGCGCGCCCGCGGCGTCGCCCCTCGCCACCTCCACCGGCGGCAGCACCCACGAGTGCGCGGCGATCGCCTCGGCGACGGTGAGGATCGCGGGCAGCGGCGTGGCCTGCACCCTGGCACGGCGGGCCGCGACACGGGCCGCCCGGTGCGAGGTGGCGACGACGAGGAACAGCGGCTGCGCGTCGTACATCACCTCGCCGTCGGCGAGCAGCGGGTCGTCGTGGACGATGCCGCCGTAGTTGTTGTGCGCCGGCAGGTCGGACGCCACCAGCACGTCGACCACGCCCGGACTCGCGCGGACCGCGGCGAGGTCTAGCGCGTCGATGCGCGCGTGGGCGAGGCCGGCGACGCCGAACGCGCCGTGCAGGGTGCCGACCGGCTCGGCGATGTCGTCGGTGTAGCGGGCCGCGCCGCTCACGTGGAGGGTCGCGCTCTCGTGCGCGACCGACGGGGCGAGGTCGGACGCCGGCCCGTTCATCGCACGCTCCCGACATCGAGGGCATCGAGCGACGGATCGTCGACGCCCGCCGGTCCGCTGCCGTACCAGCTGTGCCAGATGCGCTCGAGCATCCCGGCTGCGGCCGCCAGCCGGTACGCGCGGCTGGCGCGCAGGTCGTCGAGCGGCGAGAAGTCGGCGGCGAGCGCGGCCCCCGCGCGGGCGAAGGCCGCGCGCTCGGGCACGGCCCCCTCGAGCACCGCCTCGGCGGCCGGTGCCCGCCTGACGACGCCGGCCATGCCGCCGAGGGCGATCCGCACGCCGCGCAGCACGCCCTGCGCGTCGTCGCAGGACAGGCCCAGACTGACCGCCGAGATGTCCTGCTCGAACCGCTTCGACAGCTTGGATGCGATCACGCGCTGGCCGGGCCGCCGTCGCGGGATCCGCACGCGCTCGAGCCATTCGCCGGGTTCGCGGTTCTGCACGCGGTAGTCGCGGTACAGCCCCTCGAGCGCCAGCTCGCGCAGCACCGGACCGGCCTCCCCGGCGCGCCGCAGCACCACCCTCGCCCCGAGGGCGATCAGCACTGGCGCGGCATCACCGATCGGCGAGCCGTTGGCGAGGTTGCCGACCAGCGTGCCCGAGGCGCGGATCGCGGGCGAGGCGAAGCGTGCCCAGTACCGGTCGAGCTCGGGGTAGTCGGTGCGCATCAGCGCGAAGGCGTCGGCGAGCGACACGGCCGCGCCGATCGAGAAGTCGTCGGCGTCGGCCTCGGCGCGCTGCAGCGCATCGACCGCGCCGAGCCGGATCCAGCGGCGCGGCTCGCGCAGCTGCTTGGTGACCCACAGGCCGACATCGGTGCCGCCGGCCAGCAGCCAGGCGTCGGGGGTCTCGGCCAGCGCGGTGTCGATGGCCTCCGGCGTGCGCGGCGACAGCCACTCGACCCCGTCGGCGGCGAAGGCGAGCGCCGAGGCCTCGGGCGCGGGCAACGTGCCGACCCACGCCGGAAGGCCGGCGCCCGCGCCTGCGGGGCCGTCACCGTGCAGCACCTGAGATGCCTCGAGCAGCGCGGCGACGATCGGCCGATAGCCGGTGCAGCGGCACAGGTTGCCGGCCAGCGCCTCGCAGGCCTGCGCGTGATCGGCGACCGGGCCGCCCGCCAGCCGCGCGGCCATCGCGGTGACGAAGCCCGGCGTGCAGAAGCCGCACTGCGAGCCGTGACAGCCGACCATCGCCGTCTGCGCGGGATGGGCGCCGCCCAGCCCCTCGACCGTGAGCACCCCGAGCCCGTCGACGCTGGCCAGCGGCCGGATGCAGGCGTTGCACGGCTCGGTGCGCAGGCCACCCTCGCCGTCGCGCCGCACCAGCACCACCGTGCAGGCGCCGCAGTCGCCCTCGGCGCAGCCCTCCTTGGTGCCCGTCGCCCGCGCCT
>CAIUGQ010000566.1 GCA_903898725.1 uncultured Burkholderiales bacterium
GACCAGCGCGCTGCCCACCAGCTCGAAGAAGCGCGGCGCCACCGGCCGGTTCTGCGCGGGGATGATCCGGACCCGCTCGCGCACCACCTTCGCGCCGCCGGCGCCTTGCCCGAGCAGGCCCTCGAGGCGCTCCACCAGCGGGCCGACCTGGTCGCCGAGCAGACCGCCCGAGCCGAGGTCCTCGAGCATCCGGTGCATGGTCAGCAGCGCGAGGATCTCGCGGTCGCTGAACCACAGCCCCGGCAGCTCGTACTGCGGCCCGAACCCGGCGTCGGCGAGCACGTAGCCGCCCCGGTCGCGGTCGAAGACGATGGGCGCGTTGAACCGGTCGCGCAGCGCGGCGAGGTCGCGCGTGAGCGTGGCGCGCGACACCTCGAGTTCGGCCTGCAGGTCCTTGAACGCGATCGAGCCGCGCGATCGGATCAGCTGGTCGATGCGGTAGTAGCGCTCGGTCTGTCGCATGGCGGGTCGGGCGTCCTCAGAACATCGCGCGGATCTTGGCGCCGACGTCGACCGGGGCGGCCCGGCCCGGCCCGGTGCCGCCCTGTGCGGGCGCCGGCGGCGGGCCGATGCGGCGCAGGTGGCGCAGCACGCTGCCGGTCATGAAGCGGCTGCGGGCCGCGTGCACGTACGAGGGCCCCATGCGCGGCTGCTGCACGACCGCGTGCCGCAGCGGCTCGACCAGGTGCAGCGTGTCCTTGGCGCGCGTCATCGCGACGTAGAGCAGGCGCCGCTCCTCGTCGATGCCCGCGTCGCTGCCGGTCTGGTACTCGTTCGGGAAGTTGCCGTCGGTCACGTCGATCACGTAGACCGCATCCCACTCCTGCCCCTTGGCCGAATGGACGGTCGACAGCACCAGCCAGTCCTCGTCGCGCAGCGGGTCGCCGGCGAGGTCGCCGCTGGCCGAGGGCGGATCGAGCGTCATCCCGGTGAGGAAGCGCTCGCGCGAGCCCTCGCGCGCGGCGACCACCGCGAGCATGTCGAGGTCGGCGGCGCGCACCGCCGCATCGTCGAAGCGATGCTCGAGCAGCGGCCGGTACCAGGCCGAGACCGCGTCGAGCTGACCGGTCCAGGGCGTGGCCGGGTCGGCGAGCGACGCCATCAGCGCGGCGAACGCGGGCCAGCCCTCGCGGGCCGGCGGCGGCGGCACGAAGCCGGCGAGCGCGGTGAACGCACCGCCCGCGGCGGCCACATGATCGATCGCGCGCCGGGCATTGGCCGGGCCCATGCCGGGCATCAGCTGCAGCACCCGGAACGCGGCGATGCCGTGGCGCGGCGTGTCGGCCCAGCGCAGCACGGCGAGCACGTCCTTGACGTGCGCGGCCTCGAGGAACTTCAGGCCGCCGTGCTTCACGTAGGGGATGTTGCGCCGCGTGAGCTCGACCTCGAGCAGGTCGCTGTGGTGGCTGCTGCGGAACAGCACCGCCTGGCGCTTCATCAGCACGCCGGCCTCGCGCTGCGCGAGCACCTGCGCGATCACCCAGTCGGCCTGCTCGCGGGTGTCGGCGACGGTGACGAGGGCCGGCGTCTCGCCGCCGCTGCGCGCGGCGCGCAGGCGCTTCGGATACTGGCGCCGACCCTCGGCGATCAGTGCGCCGGCGGCGTCGAGCACCGGCTGCACCGAACGGTAGTTGGTCTCGAGCGCGATGCGGGCAGCCGGCGGCTCGAACTGCTCGGGGAAGTCGAGGATGTTGCCGACGTCGGCCGCGCGAAACGCATAGATCGACTGCGCATCGTCGCCGACCACCGTGAGCCCGCGGCCGTCCGGGCGCAGCGCCCGCAGCACCCGCGCCTGCAGCGCGTTGGTGTCCTGGTACTCGTCGACCAGCACGTGGTCGAAGCCCGCCGCGATCTCGGCGGCCAGCGCCTCGTCCGACATCGCCGCGTCCCACCACAGCAGCAGGTCGTCGTAGTCGAGCACGCCGTTGGCCTGCTTGCGCGCGACATAGTCGCGGAACAGGCCGCCGAGCTCGTCGGCCCACTCGACGCACCACGGGTGCACCTCGCGCAGCACGCGCTCGAGCGGCCAGCCGGTGTTCACGCGATGCGAGTAGATCGCCAGGCACGCGTCCTTGCGCGGGAAGCGCTTCGCCTTGGTCGACAGCCCGAGCTCGTGGCGCGCGACGTCCATCAGGTCGGCGGCGTCGCCCCGGTCGAGGATGCCGAACGACTCGTCCAGCCCGACCTGCGCGGCGTGCGCGCGCAGCAGCCGCGCGCCGATCGCATGGAAGGTGCCCGCCCACGGCAGGCGCAGGCGCGGCGCATCCTCGCCCGCCGCCGGCCGGCGACCGGCGCGCTCCGACAGCGCCTGCGCCGCCAGCCGCTCGGCGCGACGCGTCATCTCCTGCGCGGCGCGGCGGCTGAAGGTCAGGAGCAGGATGCGCGCCGGATCCACGCCCTCGACGACGAGGTGGGCGACCCGATGCGCGAGCGTGGCGGTCTTGCCGGTGCCCGCCCCCGCGATCACCAGCAGCGGGCCGCTCGCGAAGCGGCCGTCGGCGTCGCGTTCGCCGAAGGTCGCCGCGAGCCGCTGCTCGGGGTTCAGGGCATCGAGCCACGCCTTGCCCGGGGCCGGATCGACGGCCGCCTCGGCGCCCGCGCCCGGGATCGGATCGGTGGAGGCCATTGCCGCGCCTACTGGAAGGCGACCTCGGCGAAGCTGCGCAGCTTGCGGCTGTGCAGCCGGTTGTTGCCGGCCCGGCGCAGCAGCTCGACCGCCCGCATGCCGATCCTCAGGTGCTGGTCGACGCTGGCGCGATAGAAGCGGTTGGCCATGCCGGGCAGCTTGATCTCGCCGTGCAGCGGCTTGTCGGACACGCACAGCAGCGTGCCGTAGGGCACCCGGAAGCGGAACCCGTTGGCGGCGATCGTCGCGCTCTCCATGTCGAGCGCGATCGCGCGGCTCTGCGAGAAGCGGCGGGTCGGGCCGTGGTGCGGCAGCAGCTCCCAGTTGCGGTTGTCGGTCGAGGCCACCGTGCCGGTGCGCATGATCCGCTTGAGCTCGTAGCCCTCGAGCTGCGTGACGTCGGCGACCGCCGCCTCGAGCGCGACCTGGATCTCGGCGAGGGCCGGCACCGGGACCCACAGCGGCAGTTCCTCGTCGAGGACGTGGTCCTCGCGGACGTAGCCGTGCGCGAGCACGTAGTCGCCCAGCCGCTGGGTCGCATGCAGGCCGGCGCAGTGGCCGAGCATGATCCAGGCGTGCGGACGCAGCACCGCGACATGGTCGGTGATGGTCTTGGCGTTCGACGGCCCGACGCCGATGTTGATCATCGTGATGCCGGTGCCGTCCTCGCGCACCAGGTGGTAGGCGGGCATCTGCGGCAGCCGCGCCGGCAGCGGCGCCTCGGCGGGCTCCTCGTCGCCGACGGCCGCGCCCGTCGCACCGCCCGCCGTACCACCCGCGGCGGCGCCGCGCACCGGTGCGCCGCCCGGGGCGCTGCGCGCGAACACCCGGTCGCCCGGCTCGACGAAGGCGACATAGCCGTCGCCGCCCGCCTGTCCGCCGGCGGGCATCGACATCAGCTGCCGGCCGAGCCGCACGAACTCGTCGATGTAGAACTGGTAGTTCGTGAACAGCACGAAATTCTGGAAGTGCGCCGGCGCCGTGCCCGTGTAGTGGCGCAGCCGGTGCAGCGAGTAGTCGACCCGCGGCGCGGTGAACAGCGCGAGCGGCTGCGGGTCGCCGGCGCGCGGCTCGTGGGTGCCGTTGGCGATGCCGTCGTCCATCGACGCGAGGTCGGGCAGGTCGAAGAGGTCCCGCATGCGCAGCAGCCGGGTCGCATCGAGCTCGGCCTCGACGTGGGCACCCTCGGCGAAGGCGAAGTGCACCGGGATCGGCTGGTGGCTGGTGCCGATGGCGAGCGCGACGCCGTGGTTGGCCACCAGCAGCCGGAACTGCTCGGCGTAGTACTGGCCGAACACGTCGGGGCGCGTGAGGGTGGTCTCGAAGGTGCCGGGGCCGGCGACGAACCCGTAGGCGAGCCGCGAGTCGGCGCGCGCGACGGTGTCGGTCTCGACCCGCACGAACGGATAGCAGGCGCGCACGCGGCCGATGTCGTCGTCACCGGCGACATAGCGGCGCAGCGCATCGCGCAGGTGGGCGACGCCGGCGTCGTAGATCTCGCGGACCCGTGCGAGGGCGGCCTCGGGGTCGTCGAACCGCTGCGGGGCGAAGAACGGCGCGTTCATGGGCAGACCGGGGGATGCCCGGGAAAGATGGAACCGTCCGATTCTACGGCCCGCCTAGAATGGACCGATGGCGCCGGCACGGCGCGCGGGGAGACCGATGGCAGACGGCAGGTCCGGGGCAGGCTCGAGCACCGGCAAGGGCGGCTGGCCGGACATCGTGGTGTTCGGGGCGGGCGCGGTCGGCTGCCACTACGGCGCGAAGCTCGCGCTGGCCGGCGCGCCGGTCACTCTGATCGGGCGGGGCCCGCACGTCGAGGCGGTGCGCGAGCGCGGCCTGTGGTTCGACAGCGGCGGCACGCGGCGCGTCGTCCGCCTCTCGGCCGACACCTCGCCCGGACCGGTCGGCGCGGCCGACCTGGTGCTGCTGTGCGTGAAGTCCTCGGACACCGCCGAGGCCGCCCGCGAGATCGCGGCCCGGCTGCGTCCGGGTGCCACCGTGGTGTCGATGCAGAACGGCGTCGACAACGTCGACCGCGCCCGCGCGGCCGCACCCGGCCTGGATCCGCTGGCGGCGGTCGTCTACGTCGGCGCGTCGATGGGCGGACCGGGCCATGTCGTGCACGCCGGCCGGGGCGAGCTGGTGCTGGGCGCGATCCCGGGCGGCCCCGGCGCGCCGGACCCGGCGCGCGTGGCGGCGGTCGCCTCGGTCTTCGAGCGGGCCGGCGTGCCCTGCCCCGTCTCGGACGACCTGCGGGCGGCGCTGTGGACCAAGCTCGTGATGAACGCCACCTTCAACGCCCTCTCGGCGCTGACCCGGGGACGCTACGGCCCGCTCGTGGCCGATGCGGGCCTGGCCGAGACCGCCCGGGTCGTGATCGACGAGTGCGTGGCAGTGGCCCGCGCCGACGGCGTCGCGATCGCCGACGGCGCGACGCTGCATGCGGCGGCGCTGGCGCTCGGCGCCGCGATGGCAACGGCCACCTCGTCGACCGAGCAGGACCTCGCGCGCGGCCGGCCGACCGAGATCGATTCGCTCAACGGCTACGTCGTCGCGCGCGGCGATGCCCGCGGCGTGCCGGTGCCGATGAACCGTGCGCTCCACGCGATGGTGCGACTGCTCGAGCGCGAGCGCGCCGCGCGCGGATGAGCGCCGACGGCGTGCCGCCCGGCTGCGACGCGGTGAGCGCGGCACTCGCGCGGCTCGACGCCCGGCCGCGCGTGGTGCTGCGCGCCGAGGTCGCCGCGGGCCGCCCGGCCGACGGGGTGCATCGCCTCGCGCTGCACCGCGACGGCACGACCGAGCACTGGGTCCTCGACGGGCGGGCGCTGCGCACCACGCCGGCCGAGGGCCGCGCGAGCGACGCGCTCAGGCTCGCCCCCGAAGGCGGCTGCGAACGCGACGCCGCGGCCGGCGGACCCGACACGATGGTGCTGCGCTACGACGCCTGGGCCGAACGCGGGCAGAGCCGCGTGACGCTGCGGGTCGACCTCGCGAGCGGCCTGCCGCGGGACGCGCTGCGCGACAGCCCCGAACTCGCCTGGGGCCGGGCGCTGTCGCGCCCGACCAAGCCCCCGCAGGCCACGCTGCGTCCGACCGGCGGGCGCCTGCTCGAACGGATCGACTTCGCCTACCCCCCGCCGCCGCGAGGCGGCCCCGACACCGGAGACTCCCGATGAGCACGACGATCGCCTTCACCGGCCTGGGCGCGATGGGCGCGCCGATGGCCGAGAACCTGCTCGCTGCCGGCTTCGCGCTGCGCGTCTGGAACCGCGGCCCCGGCCGCACCGAGCCGCTCGCCGCGCGCGGCGCGACGGTCTGCGCAAC
>CAIUGQ010000567.1 GCA_903898725.1 uncultured Burkholderiales bacterium
CTTGCCTCCGAAGCGTCGGTGCACGACGTCCGATTCGACCTGCTCGCGCGCGTGTTGACGGTCACGCATGCGGCAGGAGCCCGGCCGCAACTGCTGGCCGCGCTCGATGATGTCGAGCTGCCGGGGGAGGTCCTGTCCCCAGCAGGCGAATCGGTAGTCGCGTCCACTGCGGCACCGTCTCGCGGCTGGTTCACCGACAACGCACGCCTGCTCGCGGGTGGCGCGTCGGCGATCGGTGCCGAAGCCGCGGCACTTGGAATCGGTGACACGGCATGGCCGGTACTCGCTCTGGCGCTCCTCGCCATCGCACTCACCGGGCTGACCGTCTATCGAAAGGGCTGGGTCGCGATCCGCCAGCGCACGTTGAACATCAACGCGCTGATGACCATCGCCGTCACCGGCGCCGTGCTCATCGGGCAATGGCCCGAAGCGGCAATGGTCATGTTCCTCTTCGCAGTGGCCGAAGCGATCGAGGCACGGTCGCTTGCACGCGCCAGGCGCGCGGTAGAAGGCCTCATGGCGATGGCGCCCGAGACCGCCACGGTCAAGGTCGCAGGCCAATGGACGACGCTGTCCGCAGGCGCCGTTCCCGTGGGCTCGACGGTGCGGGTGCGGCCGGGAGAACGCCTCGCACTCGATGGTAGGGTCGTCTCGGGCACCGCTACCGTCGACCAGGCGCCCATCACCGGAGAGAGCGTTCCGGTGGAGAAGGCACCCGGCGACACGCTCTTTGCCGGCAGCATCAACCAGGACGGCGAGTTCGAGTACGAATCGACTGCCACCGCTGATAGCTCGACCCTCGCGCGAATCGTCCGCGCCGTGCAGGAGGCTCAGGCGACGCAGGCGCCCACGCAGCGCTTCGTCGACAAGTTCTCCGCCTGGTACACGCCCGTCGTCGTCGTCGCCGCAGTGCTGATCGCGACGGTGCCACCCCTCTTTCTGGGCGGCGAGTGGCTCGACTGGGTCTATCGCGCACTCGTGATGCTGGTGGTCGCCTGTCCGTGCGCACTCGTCATCTCGACACCCGTGACTGTCGTCTCCGGGCTGACCGCTGCCGCGCGCCGAGGCATCCTGGTCAAGGGCGGGCTGTTCCTCGAAGGCGGGCACGATCTGCGCGCGATCGCACTCGACAAGACTGGCACGCTCACCCTGGGCAAGACGTCGGTGACCGAGATCGTGGTGCTGCAGGGTTCGGAGACCGAGCAGCTGCGCCGCGCGGCTGCGCTGGCCACCCGCAGCGACCACCCGGTGTCACGTGCCGTCGCTGCACGCTGGTCCACAGGCGAAGCCCTGCCGGATGTCGAAGCATTCAACGCCGTCAAGGGCCGAGGCGTGACCGGCCGGATCGAGGGCGCGAACTACAGTCTCGGCAACCATCGGATGGTGGAGGAGACGGGAGGCTGCTCGCCCGAACTCGAAGCGCGGCTGCGGGCGCTGGAGGAACAGGGTCGGACGGCGGTCGTGCTCGTCGAAGACCGTAGGCCTCTGGCCATCTTCGCAGTCGCCGACACGGTTCGCCCGGAAAGTGCGGAGGCGGTCCGTGATCTGAAGGCGCTGGGCGTACGACCATTGATGCTGACCGGCGACAATCGGTACACCGCGGCAGCCATCGCAGCGCAGGTCGGCATCGAGGATGTGCGCGCCGAGCTGCTGCCCGAAGACAAGCTCGAGGTCATCTCACGTCTGCAGGGCGAGGGCGTCCGGGTCGGGATGGTGGGTGATGGCATCAACGACGCTCCGGCGCTCGCGAAGGCCGACATCGGCTTTGCGATGGCCGCTGCCGGCACCGACACCGCCATCGAGACGGCCGATGTGGCGTTGATGGACGACGACCCGCGCAAACTCGCCGAGTTCGTGCGGCTGTCGCGCACCACGCGCTCGGTGTTGTGGCAGAACATCGTGCTCGCCATCGGCATCAAGGCCGTGTTCCTCGTGCTGACGATGACGGGCCATGCGACGCTCTGGATGGCCGTGTTCGCCGACATGGGCACGAGCCTGTTGGTCGTGTTCAACGGGATGCGGCTGCTGCGTCAC
>CAIUGQ010000568.1 GCA_903898725.1 uncultured Burkholderiales bacterium
CCGATCGCAGCGCGATCTCCTTGAGCTCGTAGCCGGCGAAGCCGAAGGCGGTCGCCGCCTCGGCGGCGCGGGCCCGGAACGCGCGGGCGGCCTCGGCGATCAGTCGGCGCTCCTCGGCCTGCCGACGCTCCGCCGACAGCCGAAACTGCACGCCGGAGAGCTGCATGCGCTCGCCCAGGCGGGCGCCGAGCTGCGCCACGGCAGCCATCCGGGTCGATTCAAGCACCACTTCGCCGCGGACACGCCAGCCCTGGGCCTTGCCGTCGCGGGTGTAGTTCGGCTGGGTCCAGATCGAGCCGAGTCGGGCCTTCACGCCCTCGACGCCCCGAGCCTCGGCGATGGCCGCATTGAGCTGCGAAAGCACCGCATCGTTGAGCGCGCCGACCTGCGGGCCGTCACGCTCGATCGCCAGGGTGACCACCATCTCGTCGTTGGCGACGGCCGCCCGGGCCTGCGCGTCGAGGCTCAGCACCGGCCCGCCGAACGCCGGGGCGAGCGCCCAGGGCGCTCCGAGCAGGGCTCCGAGCAGCGCTGTCGCCGCCGCGAGCGTCCTGGATCTGCGTCGAATCACGTCCGTCATGCTGCCCACGCCCACGTTCATCGTCCTGTCTCCTGTTCGAAGTCCCGCAGCGAGGGCAGCGAGGGCAGCCCCGGCCCCGCCAGTCCCGTCGCCGCCCGCACCGCCCGCAGCACCGCGGTCGCCGTCACCGCGGCGATCGCCGCGCCCAGCGCCACCGGATGCACGCGGGCATCGCTGCGCCCGGTCGCGAGCGCGAACAGCGTGTCACCGTCGAACGCGGTGTGCACCGGATCGATGGTGCGCGCCAGTCCGTCGTGGGCGCACTGCGCGAGCTTGCGGCATTCGGCCTTGGTGAGGACGAGGTCGGTCGCGACGCAGCCGATCGTCGTGGCCATGCCCGGCGAGAGCCGCGGCGGCAGGTCGCCGGCGATCAGGCTCGCGGTGGTGCCCACCAGACGCCGGCCGTCCGCGCTGCGCGCGCCGGCGATCGGGCGGCCGGTCCCCGGGTCGATGACGTCCCCGATGGCGTTGACCACGATCAATGCGCCGACGGTGGCCCCGCCGATGCGAAGCGACGCCGTGCCGACGCCGCCCTTCATCGCCCGATCGATGCCCCAGAGCTTGCCGACCGTGGCGCCGGCCCCTGCCCCCACGGAACCTTCTGCCGGCGGGCTGTCGGAGGCCGCCTCGCAGGCGAGCCGTCCGGCGCGCGCGTCGGGCCGGATCGATGCATCGCCGACCCACAGGTCGAAGAGGATCGCCGCGGGCACGATCGGCACGCAGGCGGGTCCGACCGGCAGGCCGATGCCCTGCGCCTCGAGCCAGGCCACGACCCCGCCCGCCGCATCGAGACCGAAGGCGCTGCCGCCTGCGAGCAGCACCGCATGCACCCGATCGACGGCATTCACCGGGTCGAGCAGGTCGGTCTCGCGCGTCCCCGGGGCGGCGCCCCGCACGTCGACCCCGCAGGTCGCGCCCTGGCCGGCGAGCACCACGGTGCAGCCGGTGGGGCGGCGCGGATCGGTGAAGTGACCGACGCGCAGCCCGGCGACATCGGTGATCGCACCGGAGGCCGAGCCGTCCGGTCCGCGGATGTCGGATACTTGCATGGCGTGATCCTACCCAAATCCCCCTCCCCGAACACCTTCAAGCGCCACCACTTCGCGTGGCTCTCGATCGCGGCCGCCGTCGCGACCATCCTGCTCAAGACCGTCGCCTGGTGGCTCACCGGATCGGTGGGGCTGCTCTCCGACGCGCTGGAGTCCTTCGTCAACCTGGCCGGCGCGTCATTCGCGCTGGTGATGATCGTCGTCGCCGCGCGCCCGCCCGACGACGACCATCCGTTCGGCCATGCGAAGGCCGAGTACTTCTCGAGCGGGTTCGAGGGGATCCTGATCTTCGGCGCGGCCGCGGCGATCATCTGGACGGCGGTCGACCGCCTGCTCGCCCCCCAGCCGCTCGAGGCGGTCGGCGTCGGCCTCGCGGTGTCGGCGGTCGCCACCGCCATCAACCTCGGCGTGGCCATCGCGCTGCGGCGGGCTGCCGCGCGCTTCCGGTCGATCGCGCTCGACGCCGATGCCCGTCACCTGATGACCGACGTCGTCACCTCGGTGGGCGTCGTCGCCGGCGTGGCCGCCGTCGCGCTGACCGGATGGCTGATCCTCGACCCGCTGATCGCGATCGCGGTCGGCCTGAACATCCTGCTCGAGGGCGCCCGGATGCTGCGCGCCTCGGTCGACGGGCTGATGGATCGGAGCCTCGATGCGGCCGAGCTCGACCGTCTGCGGGCGGCCCTCGACGCACTGGCCGTACGCGGCATCGCATGGCGGGGACTGCGCACGCGGCGCGCCGGCTCGCACGCCTGGATCGACGTGGTGGTGCTGGTGCCGGGCGACTGGACCGTCGACGCCGGACATGCCGTGGCCGACGAGGTCGAGGCGATGCTCGCGGCGATCGTCGAGCAGGCGACGGTGCTCACGCACATCGAGCCGATCCCGCACTGAGGCCGACACGGTTCGACACCCGGACGGGCTCGCCGGGTCGGGAGCGGCCCGGCTGCCGCCGCTACAATCGGCCGATGAGTCCGATCGAGTCGGTGCCTGTCCTGCGTCTGCGCGAGGTTCGGATCGACACCGATGCCGAGAACGTCGCCTACCTGGCGCGCGGCTGCACCGCGTGCCGCGTCGACGCGCTGCGCGCGGCCCAGAAGGTCGAGCTGAGCGTGGCGGGCGCCCCGCCCGGCGCGGCCTCGATGCTCGCCGTGCTCAACGTGGTCGACGATCCGTCGATCGTCGGCCCCGACGAGCTCGGGCTGTCCGAGCAGGCCTTCGCGCTGCTCGGCGCACCGAGCGGCACCGCGATGACGATCGGCCCGGCACCGCGCCCCGCCTCGCTCGACGGCGTGCGGCGCAAGCTGCAGGGCGAGCCGCTCGACCTCGCCGCGATGCGCGCGATCGCCCGCGACATCGCCGCGCGGCGCTACACCCGCAGCGAGATCGCCGCGTTCCTGGTCGCCTGCGGTCGCGACGACATGGAGCGCGACGAGGTGCTGGCGCTGACCCGGGCCATGCTCGAGACCGGCGAACGCCTCGACTGGCGCGAGTCGCTGGTGGCCGACAAGCACTGCATCGGCGGCATCCCGGGCAACCGGACCTCGATGATCGTCGTGCCGATCGTGGCGGCCCACGGCATGCTGATCCCGAAGACCTCGAGCCGCGCGATCACCTCGCCGGCCGGCACCGCGGACACGATGCAGGTGCTCGCCGAGGTCGATCTCTCGCCCGCACGCCTGCACGAGATCGTGCTGCGCGAGCGTGGCTGCATCGCCTGGGGCGGCACCGCCCGGCTGGCGCCGCTCGACGACCTGCTGATCTCGGTCGAGCGCCCGCTCGCGCTCGACTCGCCGGGCCTGATGGTCGCCTCGATCCTCTCGAAGAAGCTGGCCGCCGGATCGACCCGACTGCTGCTCGACATCCCGGTCGGGCCGAGCGCGAAGGTGCGCACGCTGGCCGACGCACAGCGCCTTCGCAAGACCTTCGAGCATGTCGGGCGTGCGCTCGGCCTGCACGTCGAGGTGACCATCACCGACGGCTCGCAGCCGATCGGCCGCGGCATCGGCCCGGTGCTCGAGGCCCGCGACGTGATGGCGGTGCTCGGGAACCGGCCCGACGCGCCGCAGGACCTGCGCGCGAAGTCGCTGCGACTCGCCGGTCGCATCCTCGAGTTCGACCCGGACGTGCGCGGCGGCGAGGGCGAGGGACTGGCCCGCGACATCCTCGAGTCGGGGCGGGCCGCGGCCAAGATGGACGCGATCATCGACGCGCAGGGGCGGCGCCTGGAGCGGCCGGCGGCGGGCCGCCTCGTCGCCGAGATCCTCGCGCCGCGCGACGGCCGCGTCGTCGGCTTCGACAACCTTCGCCTGGCGCGGGCCGCGCGGCATGCCGGCGCCCCGGCCAGCCCGGGGGCCGGCCTGGATCTGGCCGTGCGCCTCGGAGACGCGGTGCGGACGGGGCAGCCGCTCTACCGCCTGCATGCCGAGACCGCGGGGGGCTTCGAGCTCGCCCGCCGATGGTGCGACGCCGATGCCGGCATCGCGATCGCCTGAGGCGCCGCGGTCGCCCGCCCTGCCTGCTCGCGCCCTGCCCCCCGCCTGGAACGCCCACGACGTGACCGCCCCGATGCTCTCGACGACCCTGCCCGCGCTGCTGCACTTCGGCGACCAGGCGCAGCCTGCCCAGCGTCTGGCGCAGGCGCTCGGCGTGGCGTGTGCCCCGATCGAGACGCGCCGCTTCCCGGACGGCGAGACGCTGCTGCGCCTGCCGGTGCCGCTGCCGCCACGGGTGCTGCTGTTCTGCGCGCTCGGTGCGCCGGACGCCCGGCTGGTCGAGGTGCTGCTCGCCTCGCGGACCGCCCGCGAGCACGGCGTCTCGCACCTGACGCTGGTCGCGCCGTACCTGTGCTACATGCGCCAGGACATGGCGTTCCGGCCGGGTGAGGCGGTCAGCCAGCGGATCGTCGGCGGCTTTCTCGGCGGACTCTTCGACGCGGTGCTCACCGTCGACCCGCACCTTCACCGGATCGACCGGCTCGAGCAGGCGGTGACGGGCGGTGCGCAGGCGGTCGCGCTGACCGCGGCCGCCCCGATCGGGGCCTTCATCGCACGGACCGTGCCGGATGCGGTCCTGGTCGGCCCCGACGAGGAATCGGCACAGTGGGTGGCTGCCGTCGCGGCCCGGGCCGGTCGGCCGTTCGCGGTCTTCACCAAGACCCGGCACGGTGACCGGGAGGTCGACGTCGTCGCCGAGGGCGGCGCACCGGTCGACGGGCGACCGGTGGTGCTGGTGGACGACATCGCCTCCAGCGGCCGCACCCTCGCCCAGGCGGCCCGCGTGTGCCTGGCAGCGGGCGCGAGCGGGGTCGACGCGATCGTCACGCATGCGCTGTGCTCGGCGGCCGACCTGCAGGCGCTGAGCGCGGCGGGCGTCGCGCGTTTCTGGAGCAGTGACGCACTCGAGCACCCGAGCAATGCGGTGCCGCTCGCGGCGCTGCTGGCAGCCGGTCTTCGCGAGCACGGCCTCGCCTGAGGCCACGCGCCGGTCAGCCTGACCGGGCGGCTACTTCGTGCCGAACAGCCGGTCGCCCGCGTCGCCGAGCCCGGGCAGGATGTAGCCGTGTGCATCGAGCTGCCGGTCGATGGCTGCGGTGTAGACCGGCACGTCCGGATGGGCGGCGCGAAAGTGCGCGAGGCCCTCGGGCGCGGCCAGCAGGCAGACGAAGCGGATCGAGCGCGGGCGGGTCTCCTTGATGCGGTCGACCGCGGCGACCGCCGAGTTGCCGGTCGCCAGCATCGGATCCACGACGATCGCATCGCGGGCGTCCATGTCGGCGGGCACCTTGAAGTAGTACTCGACGGCAACCAGCGTCTTCGGATCGCGATACAGGCCGATGTGCGCGATCCGGGCGCCCGGGATCACCTGCAGCATGCCGTCGAGGATGCCGGCACCGGCGCGCATGATGGACACGAACACGGTCTTCTTGCCATCGATCAGCCGCGATCGCATCGGCTCGAGCGGCGTCTC
>CAIUGQ010000569.1 GCA_903898725.1 uncultured Burkholderiales bacterium
AGCGCCACGCCGACGGCGACGTCGCGGGCGAGGGGGCCTTCGACGTCGCCGGGCAGGCCGCGGCCACGGCGGCCGACGCCCCCCGCCGCAGTCCGCAGCGGCGCGACGCGTTCGCCACCCGGGCGCGGATCCTGCGCGCCGCCACCCAGGAGTTCGCCCGGCACGGCTTCGGCGGGGCGCGCGGCGACCGCATCGCCAAGCGCGCCCGCTCCTCCGAGCGGATGGTCTACTACTACTTCGGCAGCAAGGAAGGCCTGTTCCGCGAGGTGCTGGAGGCCGCCTACGACGCCCTCGGCGTCGCCGAACAGGCGCTGGTGCTCGACGACAAGGCGCCGCGCGAGGCGCTCGCGCATTTCTGCCGCTTCGTCTGGCGCTGGTATGCGGAGCACCCCGAGTTCATCGGCGTGCTGACCGCCGAGAACCAGCTCCAGGCCCGGCACCTGCGCCGGTCGGTGCGGCTCGACGTCCTGGTCCGGCCGGTGGTCCGGATGCTGGCGGGGCTGCTCGAGCGCGGCGAGCGCGATGGCGCGTTCCGGCCCGGTCTGGATGCGGCCGACCTCTACGTGTCGATCGCCGGCCTCGGCTATTTCCGGGTGTCGAACCGGCACACGCTGTCGGCCGTCCTCGGGCGCGACCTGGCCGATCCGCAGGTGCTCGAGGGCCACTGGCGGGCCTGCGAGGACATGGTGCTTCGCTACGTGGAGGCACGGTTACAATCGCCCCGATGATCATCACGTCGCTGCTCGACACCGACCTGTACAAGTTCACGATGATGCAGGTCGTGCTGCACCATTTCCCCGGTGCGCAGGTCGAGTACCGCTTCAAGTGCCGCAATCCCGGCATCGATCTCGCCCCCTACGTGGACGAGATCCGTGCCGAGATCCGGCACCTGTGCACGCTGCGCTTCACCGAGCCCGAACTCGACTGGCTGCGCTCGCTGCGGTTCATCAAGAGCGACTTCGTCGACTTCCTCGGCCTGTTCCAGATGAACGAGAAGTACATCTCGGTCAGGCCCTCGAGCACCGCCCCCGGCGAGATCGACATCACCGTGAAGGGGCCGTGGCTGCACACGATCCTCTTCGAGATCCCGGTGCTGGCGATCGTCAACGAGATCTACTTCCGCAACACCCAGAAGGCCCCGGACTATCCGGGCGGCCGCAAGCGGCTGCTCGACAAGATCGGCCTGATCCGCGATGACCCGGGCCTGGCCGGCATGCGGATCGCCGACTACGGCACGCGCCGGCGCTTCTCGCGCACCTGGCACGAGGAGGTGATCGTCGGGCTGCGCGACTCGCTCGGCGACAACTTCGCGGGCACGAGCAACGTCTGGTACGCGATGAAGCACGGTGTCCTGCCGCTGGGCACCATGGCGCACGAGTACCTGCAGGCCTGCCAGGCACTCGGCTCGAGGCTGCGCGACTCGCAGACCTACGGCTTCGAGATGTGGGCGCGCGAGTACCGCGGCGACCTCGGCATCGCGCTGTCGGACGTCTACGGCATCGACGCGTTCCTCAGGGACTTCGACCTCTACTTCTGCAAGCTCTTCGACGGCGCCCGCCACGACTCCGGCGATCCGTTCGACTGGGGCGAGCGGCTGATCCATCACTACGAGACCAACCGGGTTGATCCGCGCACCAAGACGCTGATCTTCTCCGACAGCCTCAACGTGCCGCTGGCCATCGCGCTCTACCGGCGCTTTCGCGACCGCACGCGGCTCGCCTTCGGCATCGGCACCAACCTCACCAACGACCTCGGCTTCACGCCGCTGCAGATCGTGATCAAGATGGTCCGCTGCAACGGCCAGCCGGTGGCCAAGCTCTCGGACTCGCCCGAGAAGACCATGTGCGACGACCCGGCCTACCTTGCCTACCTGAGGCAGGTGTTCCAGACCAAGGTCTCGCAGTGATCCGGATGACGCCATGACCGAACTCGACACCTCCGCCGCCCGTCAGCGCATCCTCGGGCGGATCCGCAGCGCCCAGGGCCGCGAGGGCGCGCCCACCGCGAACGAGCGCCGCGCCGTCGACGACTGGATCGCCCGCCGCGAGGTGGGGCCGCAGCCGACCGTCGACGCCGACCGCGTCGCGCATTTCGAGCGCCAGGCCGCGCGCATGTCCAGCACCACCGAGCGCGTCGACTGGCTCGCCGACGTGCCGGCCGCGGTCGCCCGCTACCTCGATGCACACGGCCTGCCGAAGAAGGCGGTCTGCTGGAACACCCTCGGCGACCTCGACTGGGCCGGTGCCGGCCTCGAGGTCGAGGCGCGCCGCCCGCAGGGCGACGACATGGTGGGCATCAGCGGCGCCTTCGTCGCGGTGGCCGAGACCGGCACCCTGATGATGCTGTCCGGGCCGGATACGCCGGCCTCGATGCATCTGCTGCCCGAGACCCATGTCGCCGTCGTGATGGCCGAACGGGTGGTCGGCCACTACGAGGACGGCTTTGCGCTGGCGAGGCAGGAGCGCGGCGAGCTGCCGCGAGCGACCAACCTCGTCTCCGGGCCGTCCCGGACCGGCGACATCGAGCAGACGATCGTGCTCGGCGCGCACGGCCCGTACCGCGTGCACGTGCTGATCGTCGGTGCTGCCGGCACGACCGGCACGCCGGCGGAGGCCGCTTCGTGAAGCCGCGCCTGCTCGTCACCCGCCGCGTCTTCCCGGAGGTCGTCGAGGCGCTGTCGGCGGCCTACGAGGTCGAGACCAATCCGGACGACGCGTTCTGGACGCCCGAACAGATGCGCGCGAAGGCGGCCGACTGCGAGGCCCTCTACATCGTGGCGACCGACCGCGTCGACGCCGCGCTGCTCGAGGCCTGTCCGAAGCTGCGGATCGTCGCGACCGGCTCGGTCGGCTACAACCAGATCGACGTGGCCGCCTGCACCGCGCGCGGCATCGCGGTCACCAACACGCCGGACGTGCTGACCGAGGCGACCGCCGACATGGCCTGGGCGCTGCTGATGGCCACCGCACGTCGCGTCACCGAGTCCGAGCGCTGGCTGCGCGACGGCCAGTGGGGCCGCTGGGCCTGGGACCAGTTCCTCGGCGCGGACGTCCACGGGGCGACGCTCGGCATCGTCGGCATGGGCCGCATCGGCTCTGCGGTCGCCCGGCGGGCCGCCGGCTTCTCGATGCGGCTGCAGTACTGCAACCGCAGCGCGGCCGCTAACGAGCACGAGCTCGGCGCCGTGCGCGTCGAGCTCGATGTGCTGCTCGAGACCTCCGACCACGTGGTGCTGGTGCTGCCGTACTCGCCGGCCACGCACCACCTGATCGGCGAGCGCGAGCTCGGCCTGATGAAGTCGACGGCGACGCTGGTCAACATCGCCCGCGGCGGCATCGTCGACGAAGCGGCGCTGGCCCGCGCCCTGCGCGCCGGCACGATCGCGGCGGCCGGGCTCGACGTCTACGAGGGCGAGCCGGTCGTCACGCCCGCGCTGCTCGAGGTGCCGAACGTCGTGCTGACCCCGCACATCGGCAGCGCCACCCGCTCGTCGCGGCTCGGGATGGCGATGCTCGCGGCGCGCAACCTGCTGGCGCATGCCGCCGGCGAGCCGCTGCTCACACAGGTCAACGCCGGCCCGCGCTGACCGGGCCGCAACGCGCAGCTGGAGCAGGAGGAGGGAGCATGGCGACGATCGAACTCAAGCGCGACCACACGCTGGGACTGAAGAAGGCGCGGGCCGCCGCCGAGCGGGTGGCCGAGGAGATGGAGCGCGAATTCGGGATGAGCAGCGAGTGGGACGGCAACACGCTGCGCTTCTCACGCACCGGCGTCAGCGGCGAGCTCGTGGTGCAGAAGGGCCACGTCGAGCTGACCGCGTCCCTCGGCTTCCTGCTGTCGGCGTTCAAGGGGCGGATCGAGGAGACGATCCACCGCAACTTCGACGAGTACTTCGCCTAGGGGCCTAGGCTCAGCCCTTCAGGTCCTCGACCAGCGACACGTACTGCTGCATCGCGTCGTCCTTCGTCGTGCCCTTGATCTCGGCCCAGGCGTCGAACTTCGCGCGCCCGATCATGTCGGTGAAGCCCGGACGCTTGCCCGAGGCGTCGCCGTCGGTGGCCTGCTTGTACAGCGCGTAGAGCTTGAGCAGCGTCGCATTGTCCGGACGCTCGGTGAGCTTCTTGGAGTCGGCCAGGGCCTGCTCGAAACGGGTCGCGAGATCCGCCATGGGAGCGCCTCTTCGGGTGTCGGGTGATGGGGTGCCGGTATCATAGCCGCAAAGAAACAGCCCGGTCGCGCCGGGCCCGGAGGCACGATGGCCGAGAGCGGAGGGCGGGTGCGGATGTCGAGCGTCGACACCGCGTGGCTGCGGATGGACCGCCCGAGCAACCTGATGATGATCGTCGGCATCGACGTGTTCGAGCGCCCGGTCGAGTTCGAGCGGCTGAGCGCGGTCATCTCCGAGCGGCTGCTCGCCTTCGACCGGTTTCGCCAGCGCGTGGAGTTCGACGCGGCCGGGACCGCCTGGTGGGTCGACGACGACCGGTTCGATCTCGGTGTGCACCTGCAGCGCCATCGCCTCGAGGGGGCGGGCACCGATGCGCAGCTGCAGGCCTTCGTCGCCGAGCTCGCGATCACCCCGCTCGACGCGGACCGTCCGCTCTGGCAGTTCCATCTCGTGTCGAACTACCGCGGCACCGATGCGCTGGTCGCGCGGATCCACCATTGCATCGCCGATGGCATCGCGCTGGTTCGGGTGCTGCTGAGTCTCACTGACGATGCACCCGCGGCACCGGGCAGGGCGCGTCGCGACCGGTCGGCGCCGACGGATCTCGAGCACGGTGATGCGGCGCTGCTGTCGAATCCGTGGCGCCCGTTCCTGCGGCCCCTCACGAAAGGCGCGGTCCGCGCGATCGAGGCGACCGGGGCGGCCGTCAGCGGCTCGATGAGGCTCGCCGGCGATCCCGAGCGACTCCTCGACTATGCGCAGGTCGGCCAGCGCGTGGCCGGCGACGCGGCGCGCATCGCGCTGATGTCCGCCGACACCGCGACCAGCCTGAAGGGCGTGCCCGGCGTCGCCAAGGGCATCGCCTGGAACGAGCCGCTGCCGCTCGACGACGTCAAGCTCGTCTGCCGTGCGCTCGGGGCGTCGGTCAACGACGTGCTGCTGTCCTGCGTGGCGGGCGCGCTGCGCGGCTACCTGCGGGGCCGGGGCGAGGACACCGCGGGCTGCGAGATCCGTGCGATGGTACCGGTCAACCTGCGCTCGACCGACGGACCGATCCGCCTGGGCAACCGCTTCGGGCTCGTGCCGCTCGAGCTGCCCGTCGGCATCGCGAACCCGATCGCGCGGCTGCAGGAGGTGCAGCGCCGGATGGGCGACCTCAAGGGCGGCTATCAGGCCGTGCTCGCCTACACGCTGCTCGAGGCGGTCGGCCATGCGCCGAAGCTGGTCCAGGACCCGATCCTGCAGTACCTGTCGACCAAGGCGACGGCGGTGATGACCAACGTGCCCGGCCCGAAGACGGCGCTGTCGCTCGCCGGCGGCAGGCTGTCGCGGATGATGTTCTGGGTGCCGCAGTCGGGCGACATCGGTCTGGGGGTGTCGATCCTCTCGTACGCGGGCGGCGTGCAGTTCGGCGTGATCGCCGACCGCAGGCTGTGCCCCGATCCGCAGGCACTGATCGACGCGTTCCAGCCGCAGTTCGACGCACTGATGACGGTGGTGGCGATGCTGCCGCCCGAGATGCTGGGTCGACCGATCGATGCGCTCGGCCTCGAGCGCACGCTGTTCGACGCGCCGAGGGAGGCCGCATGAGCACCGAAGCACTGTTCCGCGCCGATGCCTACCTGCGCGAGTGTGCCGCGCGGGTCGTCTCGGTTGGCCCCGAGGGCGTGCTGCTCGACCGGACCGTGTTCTATCCGCTGGGCGGCGGGCAGGCGGCCGATACCGGCACGCTGACCCGCGCCGACGGGCTCGTCGTCCGGATCGCCGACACCCGCAAGTCGCGGGCCGAGGGCGCCGGACCCGACGACGCGCTGCACGTGCCCGACGCGGAGTCGGCCGAGGCCGCCGCAGCGCTCGTGCCCGGCGACACGGTCGTGGCCGCGATCGACTGGGACCGTCGCCATCGCCACATGCGACTGCACACCTCGACCCACCTGCTGTGTGCGCTGGTGCCGCATCCGGTCGACGGCTGCTCGATCACCTCGGGCTACGCCCGGCTCGATTTCGCGACCGTCGAACCCCTCGATCGCGAGGGGCTGCAGGCCGGGCTCGAGCGTCTGATCGCTGGCGCGCATCCCGTCGCCATCGACTGGATCACCGACGAGGAACTGGCCGCGCAGCCTGACCTGGTGCGCACGATGTCGGTCAAGCCGCCGATGGGCTTCGGCCGCGTGCGGCTGCTGCGCATCGACGGCGTCGACCTGCAGCCCTGCGGCGGCACGCACGTGGCGAACACCGCCGAGATCGGCGCGCTGCGGATCGCCAAGATCGAGAAGAAGAGTGCCCGCACGCGGCGCGTGACGATCGAGTTCGCGTGAGGCGCGTGGCATGAGCGCGACCGACCCCCGGATCGCCGAGATCCTCGACTTCTGGTTCGGCGAGCCCGGCTCGCCCGAGCGCGGTCGCGCCCGCGAGGCCTGGTTCCGCAAGGACGCGGCCTTCGACGACACGATCCGCGCGCGCTTCGGCGCGGTGGTGGACGAGGCCGCTGCAGGCGGGCTGGCTGGCTGGGAGGCGAGCGACGCCGGCGCGCTCGCCCTGCTGCTGGTCTGCGACCAGTTCCCGCGCAACCTGTTCCGCGGCGAGGCGCGCGCGTTCGCGCTCGATCCGCGTGCGCTCGCCACGGCGCGCGCGCTGGTCGCCGAGGGACGCGACCGTGCACTGGCGCCGCTCGAGCGCGTATTCGTCTACCTGCCGTTCGAGCACTCGGAATCGCTCGCGGACCAGCGCGAGGCGGTACGCCTGCTCGGCACGCTGCGCGATGACCCGCAGGCCGGCGGCTACCAGGCCTGGGCGGTGAAGCATCTCGAGGTCGTCGAGCGCTTCGGACGCTTCCCGCACCGCAACGAGGCACTCGGCCGCGCATCGACCGCTGAGGAGATCGCGTTCCTGGCGCAGCCCGGGTCGCGGTTCTGAATCGCGCCGGGGTCCGGCCAGCGGCTCGCGCCGCCGGCCCGGCACTCAGCGATTCAGGAAGTTCAGCGGCGTCCCCGCCCGCGGCCAGTCGATGGCCACCAGTTTGCCGGTGGTCGACAGCGTGACGAACGCGGTCTTCAGGTCCGGCCCGCCGAAGCACAGGTTGGTCGTGTAGACGTCGGGCATCGGGATGAACTCGGTCTCCCCGCCCTGGGGCGAGACCACTGTGATCCCGCCTTCCATCAGCGAGGCCACGCAGACGTTGCCCGCCGCGTCCACCGCCAGCGAGTCGAAGAGCCGGTAGGTCGACATGTCGACCATCAGCCTGCCGCCCCACGGCGACGGGAAGGGCTGCTTGCCCAGCTTGCCCGGCCCTTCGATATCCCAGGCCCAGAGCCGTCCCGCACGGGTCTCGGCGACATAGAGGCGCTTGCCGTCGGGCGACAGGCCGATGCCGTTCGGGGTCAGCATCGGCTGCACCACCTCGACGATCGACGAGCCGTCGGGCCGCGCGTAGTAGACCGCGCCATAGTCGAGGTCGCGCGGTCGGGTCTTGCCGAGATCGGTGAACCACAGGCCGCCGTCTGCGTCGAACACCAGGTCGTTGGGGCCGCGCAGCGGGCCGTTCGGTCCGTGCGTGTAGACCACCTCGACCGTACCGGTGGCAAGGTCCACACGCTCGATGCGTCCGCCCGAGTAGTCGTGCGGCTGGTGTGCGGGGCGCATCCGTCCGCCGCCCATGTCGATCCACTGGAAGCCGCCGTTGTTGCAGATCCAGACCTTGCCGTCCGGTCCCATGGCCGCGCCGTTCGGCCCGCCGCCGGTGTGGGCGACGACCTCGACGCGGCCATCGGGCTTGACGCGCGACAGCGTGCCGCGCGCGATCTCCACCAGCAGCACGTCGCCGTCGGGCAGGGCGATCGGGCCCTCGGGGAACTGCAGTCCGGTGGCGATCTCTCGGATCACGGGGGTCATCGCATCGTCTCCAGGGGCTTCGGTATCGGGTAATCGGGCGATCGGGCGATCAGGCGATCAGGCGATCAGGCGATCCGCCGGTCGCGGCCGGCCCAGTAGGGCTCGCGCAGCACGCGCTTGAGGATCTTGCCGCTCGGGTTGCGCGGGATGGCGTCGACGACGTCGACGCTCTTGGGACACTTGTAGTGGGCGATGCGCTCGCGCATCCACGTGATGATCGACGCGGGGTCCGCCTGCGCGCCCGGCCTGAGCACGACCACCGCCTTGACCGCTTCGCCCCAGCGTTCGTCGGGCACGCCGATCACCGCACCGTCGGCCACCGCAGGGTGCTGCATCAGCGCGTTCTCGACCTCGGCCGGATAGATGTTCTCTCCCCCCGACACGATCATGTCCTTGAGCCGGTCGTGCAGGAACAGGTAGCCGTCCCGCCAGTAGCCGGCGTCGCCGGTGCGGAACCAGGGCGTCTCGCCGGGGGCGCCGGGCTCGAAGGACTCGGCGGTCGCGTCGGGCTTGCGCCAGTAGCCCGTCATGTTCTTGGGCGAGCGGATCCACAGCTCGCCGACCTCGTCGTCGGGGCAGTCCTCGCGCGTGCCCGGACGCACGACGCGCACCTCGACGTCGGCCATCGGCTGTCCGGCCGAGCGCAGCAGCGCGGCCTTCGGGCCGGTGGTCGCATGGTCATGGGCGCGCAGCGCGGTGACCGCGCCGCAGGTCTCGGTCAGACCGTAGACCTGCAGGAAGCCGCATCGGAAGACGCGCATCGCCTCGGTCAGCACACGGTCGCTGATCGGCGATGCGCCGTACGAGATCATCCGCAGCGACGACAGGTTCCGGGTCTCGACGCCCGGCACCTGCAGCATGAACTGGATCATCGCCGGCACGAGGAAGGCGTGCGTGACGCCCTCGCGCTCGATCGCATCGAGTGCGGTCACCGGGTCGAAGTCGGGCATCGTGATGCTGCGCCCGCCGAAGGCGTGCGTCATCAGCGCGACACCGGCGCCCGCGATGTGGAAGGCCGGCAGCACGTTGAGGTTCACGTGCACCAGTGGGTCGTACGCCCATTCCTGCGAGACGCCGTTGACATGCGAGTGCGCCATCGCACGGTGCGACAGCTCGACGCCCTTGGGCAGGCCGGTGGTGCCCGACGAGTAGAGCTGCAGCGCGATGTCGTCGGGGCCGGGTGCGAAGCCCGGGTCGGTGTCGGGCTGGCCGGCGGTCCAGTCCTCCCACGCGGGCAGCGTGCCGCCCGGGCGCGTCGCGACCGTGGCGCGCAGCGTGGGCGCGTCGAGCGCGGCGGCCACCGCCTCGAATTCCGGGTCGACCATCAGGAAGGCCGCCTGTCCGTCGCCGACGATGTAGCCCACTTCGGGCGGCGCGAGCCGCCAGTTCACCGGCATGCAGACCGCGCCGATCTTCTGCGCGGCCTGGATCAGCATCGCGCACTCGGGCTGGTGCTTCGTGAGGATCGCGACCCGGTCGCCGCGGCCGATGCCGAGCGAGCGCAGCGCGTTCGCCAGCCGGTTGGTCAGCCGCTCCACCGCACCGAAGGTCCAGTCGCGGTCGGGCGCGGCCCAGGCCACGGCGTCGGGCCGCTCGCGTGCCCGCCGCCGGGACATGTCCAGGGTCGAGATCTCCATCGGTCTCCTCTCGTGGCCGCGGCCTTCGGACCGCGTGCGTGGGGTGTGCCCGAGTGTCGCCGATCCGCAGCGCGGTGTCATGGCCGGCCGGACGCAAGCCCTGTGTCAGACTCCGATCCATGGAATCCGTGCTCGCGTTCGTCCACGTCGCCTCGGCCGCCGTCTGGGTCGGAGGCATGTTCTTCATGCAGTTCTGCCTGCGCCCCGCCGCGATGGAACTGCCCCCGCCGCAGCGGGTGCCGCTGCTGGCCGGCGCCCTCGGCCGCTTCCTGCGCTGGATCGCGCTGGCGGTGGTGCTGCTGTGGGCGACGGGTCTGACGCGCTTCTGGCAGGTGGGCGCGGCCAGCGCGCCGCCCGGCTGGCACGCGATGGCGGGCATCGCGGCCGTGATGACGGTGGTGTTCGTCGTGATCGCCCACGGGGTGTTCCCGAAGGTGCGGCGCGCCGTCGCCGAGCAGCGCTACCCGGATGCGGCCGCGGGGCTCGGCCGCATCCGGACGCTGGTGATGGTCAACCTCGCGCTCGGGCTCGCGACGATCGCGGCCGCGACGATGCACCGCTGAGGGCGGCGCCGAAGGTCCGCTCCATCTCGCGTCGGAACGCCACCGCCGGCTGCGCCTCGTCGATCGCCACGTCTGCCCAGCGCACCGGTCGGCCCGCGGCCACGGCCTTCTTGAGCTTCACACCGTGCGCCAGACCGAGCGGCAGTCCGCCGGCAGCGAGCGAATCGGTCGCCGGCATCAGCTTGCCGTAGACCGTGAAGCCGCCTTCGCCGTCGAGTGTCTCGCCGGCCTTCAGGTCGCGCTTGGCGGTGGCCACCACGTCGCCGCGCCAGCCGTCGGCCGCACCGGTCGGCTCCCGGCGCAGCCCGACCGAGGCGACGCTGATGCCGAGCTCGAGGCCGATCAGGTGATAGGGCTTGTACATCGCGGTGAAGTTGCCGCTCGAGTCGGTGTGCAGCCCGTACTCCTTGAAGCAGCGCCGCACGTAGTCGGTATCGCCCGCGAAGGTGACGTAGACACCCCAGCGCAGGTCGCGGAACACCGGGCGACGGTCGCGCTCGACGCTGGAGATCACCTCGACCTGGCCGCGATGGTGCAGCACGCCGCCGTCGGCCACCGGGCGCAGCAGATGGGGCAGGTCGTCGACGCCGCAGGGCGGGAAGGCCAGCCCGTCGGGCGCCGGCGTCAGACCCGTCGCGTTCGCCACCGCCGCCATCTCGATCGCCGACTTCGTGCCGTCGAGGAAGGAGTTGAACATCTGCGCGTTCATGCCGCCGGCCCGCGCATCCTCCGGCGCGATGCCGTAGTGCGGCCAGACGGTGTCGGGCGTCGACGCGTGGTACTCGGGGAGGTACTTCGTGCCCTTGCCGGCCGCCACCACCTCGAAGCCGGCCGTGCGGGCCCAGTCGACCATCTCGCAGATCAGGGCGGGCTGGTCGCCGTAGGCGAGCGAGTAGACGATACCGGCTTCCTGCGCACGACGCGCCAGCAGCGGGCCGGCCAGCGCGTCGGCCTCGACGTTGACCATGATCACGTGCTTGCCATGCTCGCAGCAGGCCAGCACATGCGCGATGCCGGCCGCCGGATGGCCGGTCGCGTCGATGATCACGTCGAGCTCGGGCGAGGCGATCAGCGCGAACGCATCGTCGACGATGCGCGTCGTGCCGCGTGCGGCCGCATCCGCGAAGCTGCGCGCGCCGAGCTTCTCGGCCGGCCAGCCGACGCGCTTGAGCGCGGCCTTCGCGCGGGCGGGCTGCAGGTCGGCGACGCCGACCAGGTGCATGCCGGGCGTTCGCAGTGCCTGCGACAGGTACATGGTGCCGAACTTGCCCGCACCGATCAGGCCGATACGCAGGGGCCGGCCCTCGGCGGCCCGCTGCTGGAGCATCCTGTGGAGATTCATCGCGCGACGGGCCTCAGGCGGGCTGGGCGAGCGGCAGCTCGGCGATCCGCACCGAGCGGTCGGTCAGACAGTCGTCGGCGAGCGCGGTGATCGGCGTGAAGTCGCGGTGCGCGATGTAGTCGGGCCGCTTGAACCGGCGGATGTGGTTCGAGACCGCGCACAGGCTCAGGTAGACGATCGTCCGGTTCCACGGCGACATGTTCGACGGCGAGCCGTGCACCAGGCACGAATGGAACAGCAGCATCGAGCCGGGCGGGCCCTTCGGTGCCACGATGCCGCCGCGTGCGACCAGGTCGGTGATGGTGCGCTCGTCGATCGTCCACAGCGGGTAGCTGGTCGTCGACAGGTCATGGCTGGCGGCGAGCGCGCCGGCCTTGTGCGAGCCGGGGATGAAGAGCAGCGGCCCGTTGAACTCGTTGACCTCGTCGAGGAACACCGAGACGTTCATCGCGCGCGCGTCCGGCATGTCGTCGTCGGCCTGCCAGGTGCCGTAGTCCTGGTGCCACTGCCAGACGTCGCCGTCGAAGGCCTGCTTGCCGTTGACCTTGAACTGATGCATGTAGACCGGCTCGCCGAAGAGCTGCTCGGCCGGACCGATCATCCGCGGATGGCGGCCGAGCTTGGCGAAGCCCTCGTTCATCAGGTGTGCGGCGAAGACCGTGCGGACCGCGTCGGAACCCTTCTCGCGGATGATCTCGGGGCGGTGCTGGGCGTAGATCGAAGGCACCTCGGCCTTGAGCACGGCCATCTCCTCGGCACTGAACAGGCCGGGGAAGAACAGGTAGCCGTCGCGCTCGAAGCGTTCGATCTGCTCGGGGGTCAGTTTCATCGTCGTCTCCTCGTGGGGGTGTCGCCGGCAGCGACCGGCGTGTCGTGGTGGACGGCCGCGCGCAGCATCGTCAGCGCGGAGGCCTCGCAGTGCTCGCGGGCGATCCGTTCGGCGAGTCGCGCATCGCCGCGCACCACCGCATTCAGGATCGCCAGGTGCTCGTTCCAGACCGCGCGCAGCGACGGGGTCTGGCGAAGATAGGTCGCCATCGCGCGGCGGGTGTGCAGCCAGTGCACCTCGGCCGTCTCCAGCAGGACCGGGTTGTGCGCGGCCTCGTAGAGGAAGCGGTGGAAGGCCACGTCCGCATCGACCATCACGCGCAGGTCGCCGGCGGCCGCGGCGGCCCGGCCGGCACGGATCAGCGCGGCGCCCGGCTCGCGCAGCTCGGGCCGCGGCCGGTAGGCAGCCG
>CAIUGQ010000570.1 GCA_903898725.1 uncultured Burkholderiales bacterium
CGGTTCGCCGACCGGCGCACCGACCGGTCCGGTGATCCTGAGCGGCGCGATCGGGGGCTGAACGCGGCGTGGGCGTTCGGGTGCGCGTTCGGGTGCGCGTTCGGGTGCGCGTTCGGGTACGCGTTCGGGTACGCGTTCGGGTACGCGTTCGAGTGCGCATTCAGGCGCTTGCTCGGGCTCACACCCGCTCAGCTCACCGCGGCCTGCGCCCACGGCAACGAGGGGGACAGCTCGAGCGCCCGGCCGACGAACCAGGCCAGCCCGGCGAGCATGATCGCACCCGCCATCGCCGGCTCGACGCGCATCCGGTACAGCGGTCGCGCACGCCACGCCCACAGCAGCGGGAACAGCAGGGCGACCACCAGGAGCTGGCCGGCCTCGACCCCGAGGTTGAAGCCGAGCAGCGCCGCGAGCACCGAGCGGCCGGCGGGCTCGGCATCGGCGAGCGCGGCGCCGAAGCCGAAGCCGTGCACCAGGCCGAAGGCGAACACCAGCGCCGCCGGGGTCGCCGTGGGCCGGCCTCGAGCCGCGCGCAAGGCCTCGAGGCCCGCATAGGCCACCGAGGCGGCGATCACCGACTCCACGAGCCGGGCAGGCGGCGCGAGCCCGTGCAGCGCGACCAGCGCCAGCGTGATCGAGTGCGCGAGCGTGAACCACGACACCGTCCCTGCGAGGCTCAGTGCCGTCGTGCGCAGCCCGCGCCCGTCGCGCGCGGCCCGCGCCACCGCGGCGAGCGCGAGTGCCAGCACGAACGCGAGGTGGTCGATGCCATCGAGGATGTGCGCGAGGCCTTCGCCGAAGAACTCGGCGACCGCGTGCAGCGCGCCCGCGCCGGACTCGGTGGCGGGCGCCGCGACGAGCGACACGTCGCGCGGCCCGTCGCCCGGGCGCAGCGCGAGCCGCCGACCCTCGTCGCCCGCCGACAGCAGCACACGGTGGGTGGCGTCGACACCCGCCATCAGCCGGTAGTCGACCGTGACCCGAGCGGCCGGGCCGCCGCAGTCGAGCGCGACGCGCAGCACCGCATAGGCACCGTCGGCGCGTCGCGAGACGGCATGCATCGGCACGCCCGCCGTGCACGACCGTCCGGGCACGGCGAACGTGACCGCGCCCAGCATCGCCCGCGCGACCTCGGCCTCGCGTGCCCGCAGTTCGCCCGCGGTCAGCGCGCTGTCGCCGTCGGCATCCAGGCCGACCAGCACATCGAGGTCGCGCAGCGCGACGTCGAGCCGGACCACGGCCCCGGTCGGCGCCTGCTGCAGCGACAGGTGGGCGTCGCTCGCACCGTGCGCGTGGGCAGCCGGAGCGATCTGCCCGAGCGAGACGGCGAGCACGAACGCCGCCAGCAGGCGATGCACCGGAGCGGCGCGGCAAGCACGAGGCAGCGTCATGGTGTCGACAGTCCTTCCCGAACCAGGCGCAGGTCGGTCCAGCCGGTGTCGGCGACGAACGTGCGCAGGGGCTCGAGCGCATCGGCGCGCCCCGCCGCACGTGCGGCGCGAACGAGCAGCAGCGCATCGGCGGGCTCCTTCTGCGCCGCCCAGTTGCTTCGGGCCCGCGCGAGCGCGGCCTCGGCATCGCGCTCGACATCGAGGGCGAAGCGCGCGGCCTCGCGCAGGTGTCCGGTGCTGGCGCGGGCGGGGCCGGCGGCCTCCTGGTCGCGCGCGGCATCGAAGCGGGCGCGCAGCGTGTCGGCGAGCGCTGCGGCTCGCGTATCGCCGGTCCGCGCGAAGGCGATCGCACGCAGCACGAGCACCGCATCCGTGTCGGGCGCATCGGCGAGCAGCGCGAGGGCCTCGGCGGCCCGGTCCCGCGCGAGCAGCAGGTCGGCGTGGGCGACGCGCGAGTACGGGCCGGCGGCCCCGCGATGCGCGAGGCGATAGAGCCGGTCGGCCTCGTCGTCGCGGCCCGCGCGCTCGGCGATCTGCGCGAGCACCAGCCGGATCCAGGCGAGTTCGGCCGCGGGCATCGGACGCGGCCCGAGCCCCGCGAGCAGCGCCTCGGACTCGGCCGTCTCGCCGCGCAGGCTCGCGAGTTCGGCCAGGCACACCCGCGGTGCCGCGTCGCCGGGCTCGCCAAGCGCGGCGACGCGCTCGCAGGCGGCACGGGCCTGCGCGAGCCGGCCGGTGGTCTGCAGCACCGCGGCCTTCAGCCACCATGCGCCGCGCTCCTCGGGCAGGCGGTCGGTCAGCGCATCGAGGTCGCGCAGCGCCTCGTCGAAGGCATGCTGGTGCTGCCGGATGGCGGCGCGCATCAGCACCACCTCGGCCGGGGCCCCGTCGCGGTCCCACCAGTCACCGAGCGCGGCCTGCGCGCGACCGGCCTCGCGGGCGTCGCCTTCGGCACGCGCCTGCCGCAGATGCAGGCCCGCGAGCGCGACGGCCACCTGCAGGTCCTGGCGCGCCCCGGCAGGCGTCGCCGCCCGCAGCGCACGCGCCTGGGCGGCCGCACG
>CAIUGQ010000571.1 GCA_903898725.1 uncultured Burkholderiales bacterium
GGGCGGGCAAGGGCACGAACACGGGCGTCCGTGCAGTACCATCGGCGCCCTCCGAACGGCCCCCACCCGCCCACCTGCCCGCCATGAAGATCGTCCGAATCGTCGAATCGACCCGCCCCATCCAGTCCGACATCCGCAACGCGTACATCGACTTCTCGAAGATGACGCTGAGCGTCGTGGCCGTCGTCACCGACGTGATCCGCGAGGGCCGGCCGGTGGTCGGCTACGGCTTCAACTCGAACGGGCGCTATGGCCAGGGCAACCTGATCCGCGAGCGCTTCGTGCCGCGACTGATGGAGGCCGATCCGGCGAGCCTCGTCGACGATGCCGGCACCAACCTCGACCCCCATCGGATCTGGGCGCGGATGATGACCAACGAGAAGCCCGGCGGTCACGGCGAGCGCTCGGTCGCGGTCGGCACGATCGACATGGCGGTGTGGGACGCGGTCGCGAAGATCGCCGAACGCCCGCTGCACGAACTGCTCGCCGACCGCTACGGCAGCGGCACCGCGAACCCTCGCGTCTTCGTCTACGCGGCGGGCGGCTACTACTACCCCGGCAAGGGCCTCGACGGCCTGCGCGCGGAGATGACGCGCTACCTCGAGCGCGGCTATTCGGTGGTCAAGATGAAGATCGGCGGCGCCTCGCTCGCCGAGGACTGCGAGCGCATCGAGGCGGTGCTCGCCCTGCTCGGCCCCGGCCAGCAGCTCGCGGTCGACGCCAACGGCCGCTTCGACCTCGACACCGCCGTCGCCTACGGGCGCGCGCTGTCGGCCTACCCGCTGTTCTGGTACGAGGAGGCGGGCGATCCGCTCGACTACGACCTGCAGGCGCGGCTGGGCGAGGTCTACGCGGGGCCGCTGGCCACCGGCGAGAACCTGTTCTCGATGCAGGATGCGCGCAACCTGATCCGCTACGGCGGCATGCGCCCGGACCGCGACTGGTTGCAGTTCGACTGCGCGCTCAGCTACGGCCTGGTGGAGTACCTGCGCACGCTCGACATGCTGCGCGAGCACGGCTGGTCGCCGTCCCGCTGCGTGCCGCACGGCGGCCACCAGATGTCGCTGGCGATCGCCGCCGGCCTCGGGCTCGGCGGCAACGAGAGCTACCCGGACTTGTTCCAGCCCTACGGCGGATTCCCGGACGGCGTCCGGCCGCGCGACGGGTACGTCACGCTGCCGGCGCTGCCGGGGATCGGCTTCGAGGGCAAGGCCGACCTGATCTCGGTGATGCGCGAGATCGCGGCCTGACTCAGAACTTGCCGTTGCCGTTCTTCCACGCCGCGCGCGGCGGGATGGCTTCGATGGTGTCCCAGTGCTCGACGATCTTGCCGCCCGCGACGCGGAACAGGTCGTAGAAGGCGACGTGCTCGCCGGCGAACTGGCCTTCGCTCATCGTCAGCACGAAGTCGCCCTCGCCGAGCACGCGGTGCACCCGGTCGTAGCGCATCGTCACGCCCGCCTTCGCCATCGCGGCGAGCGCGGCACCCAGCCCATCCAGCCCGTCGGCGATCGCCGGGTTGTGCTGCGTGTAGCGGTCCGCGACGATGTAGCGCCCGAGGGTCTCCATGCGGCCGGCGACGAGGATGTCATCGACGAAGGCGCTGACCAGCGCCTTGTTCACGTCGGTGAGGCCCAGGTCGCTCGCCTGCGACGGCCCGTCGATCATGGTGTGCCCGCTCGGGTTCGGCGCATCGGGCGTGACCTGCAGGTTGTCCCAGTGCTCGACGATGCGCCCGCCCTCGAAGCGGAACACGTCGAAGCCGATCTTCGGTCCGAAGAAGTCGTAGTCGGTGTGCGCGAACACGAAGTCGCCGTCCTGGAAGACCCGGGCCGTGTTCACCCGCGCGCTGCCCTTAGGGAGCGCTGCGAGCGCCTCGCCGAAGCCGGCGAGGCCGTCGCCGACGGCGAGGTTGTGCTGGCGGTAGTTCGCCGGGTCGATGTAGGCCACGGGGGCCGGGTCGCCGGTCTCGATGCTCTTCAGCAGCGCGCGGACCTGCTGCCTGCGGTCGATGCTCATGGTGTCGTCCTGTCGATGCGTGGTCGGAACCGCGACGCCGGAGGCTCCGGGCCGCAGTGCGGTCACTATGGGTCACGCCCTCCTGCTGATCACGGTACGATCCGGTCCGTTCGCGGTACGAATCGGACATCCTGGTCGCCATGCCTGCACGACGCCCTCAACGCGCACTGCCCTCGGTCGGCTACCGACCCCCTTCGGCCCACGCCCTCGACATCGAGGTGTTCGGCGTCGACGACCTGCGCCGGCGCATCGAGCGCGGCCAGGTCGCGGCCGCCCACCGCATCGAGTTCCACCAGCTCGTGCTGGTCACCCACGGGCGCTGCGTGCATTCGATCGACTTCGAGCCGATCCCCTGCGCGGCGGGCTCGCTGATCGCGGTGCGCCCCTCGCAGGCCCAGCGCTTCGACCCTCGGCGCGGCTGGCGCGGACAGGTGCTGGTCTTCCGACCTGAGTTCCTGCTGCCGGCCCGCGCCCGCGCCGACCGCGAGCCGACCGTGCGCCCCATCGAGCTGCCCGCGCACCTGCGCCTCGACGCCGACGAGCTCGCGACCACGACCGCACGCCTCGAGCAGCTCCGCGCGGATTCGACGCTCGGGGCGGCAGCGTCGCTGCTCGCCCCGATGCTGCGCCACCAGCTGCACGCCCTGCTGCTGCGGCTTGCGATCGCACAGGGCCGCCAGGCCTCGGCCGCGAGCCCGGCCACGCCGGGCCGCCTGCGCTTCGAACGGCTGCGGGCGCTGGTCGAGACGCGCTTCGCCGGCTGGCACGGCGTCGGACCCTACGCGGATGCGCTGGGCTGCACCGAGAAGACGCTCACCCGGGCCTGTCTGGAGGCGACCGGCCTCGCGGCCAAGGCCTTCATCGCGGCGCGCATCAACCTCGAGGGCAAGCGGCTGCTCGCGCACACCGCGCTGCCGGTGGGCTCGATCGCCGACCGGCTCGGCTTCGAGGACACCACCCATTTCGTGAAGTTCTTCCGTCGCGAGGTCGGCGAGACCCCGGGCGCGTTCCGGGCCCGGTTCATGGAAACGACGACGCCGGTCGACGGCCGGGCAGGCTGGCGAAGCGGCCGCGGCCCGGCATAGACTCGTGCCACACGGCCGCGCCTCGGGGCGACGGCCGGACCGACACGGAGACGACCGCATGCCCGCCCTGAGGGACCCCCACACCCAGCTCGACCTGGTGCTCGGCGCGCTGCGCCGCTTTCCGGACCGTGAGGCCTTCCGCCAGGACGACCGCGCCTACCGCTATCGCGAGATGGCCGATCTGCTCGCACGCTGGGCGGCGGTGTTCACGCGGCTGGGTGTCGGCGCGGGCACCGGCGTCGGCCTGCTGTCGCCGAACCGACCCGAGGTCTGGCTCGGTCAGGTCGCGCCCGCGCTGGTCGGCGGGCGCTACACCGCGCTGCACCCGCTGGGCTCGCTGGACGATCACCTCTACATGTGCCGCGAGGCCGAGCTGCGCGTGCTGCTGGTCGACCCGGCCTACGCCGCGCGCGCCGCGCAGCTGCAGGCCGATTCCGGCGTCGTCCAGCATGTGCTGACCTTCGGCCCGTGCGAGGTCGGCTCGGACATCAACGCGCTCGCGGCGGCCGAGTCCTCCTACTCGCTGCCGATGTGCGCGGGCGCACCGGACCAGCTGAGCTGGCTGCTCTACACCGGCGGCACCACCGGCGTGCCGAAGGCGGCGATGCTGACCGAGGGCGGACTCGGCCAGATGATCCTGAACGTCACCACCGGCTGGGACCTGCCCTACGAACGCCGCTACCTCGCGGTCGCGCCGATCTCGCATGCGGCCGGCATGATGATCACGCCCACGCTGATGCGCGGCGGCACCGTCGTGCTGCAGAAGGGCTGGGATGCGCAGCGCTGGATGGACGCGGTGACGCGCGAGCGGATCACGATGAGCCTGCTGGTGCCGACGATGATCTACGCGCTGCTCGACGCGCCGGGCCTGCCGCAGGCCGACCTGTCGACGCTCGAGACCATCATGTACGGCGCCTCGCCGATGTCGCCGAGCCGACTGGTCGAGGGCATCGAGCGGATCGGCCCGGTGTTCTCGCAGCTCTACGGGCAGACCGAGTGCGCCGGCATCGTCAGCTGCCTGTGGCGGCACCAGCATGTCGTCGGCGACCTGCACCGGCTGACCTCCTGCGGCCAGGCGATGCCGGGCGCCCGGGTGGCGATCCTCGACGACGAGGCGCGCGAACTGCCCGACGGCGAGCCGGGCGAGATCTGCGTGCAGGGCCCGACGGTGATGCAGGGCTACTTCAAGCAGCCCGCGCTGACCGAGGCGACGCTCGGCGACGGCTGGCTGCGCACCGGCGACGTCGGCACGCGCGATGCCGAGGGCTTCCTGCACATCGTCGACCGCAAGAAGGACATGATCGTCTCGGGCGGCTTCAACGTGTTCCCGCGCGAGATCGAGGACGTGCTGACGCAGGACCCGGCGGTGTCGATCGCGGCGGTCGTCGGCGTGCCCGACGACCGGTGGGGCGAGGCGGTGAAAGCGCTGGTCGTCGCGCGCCCCGGCATGACGGTCGATGTGCAGGCGCTGATCGAGCGCGTGCGCACCGCCAAGGGCGCGATCCATGCGCCGAAGTCGGTCGAGGTGCTGGCCTCGCTGCCGATGACGCCGGTGGGCAAGCCCGACAAGAAGACGCTGCGGGCGAAGTACTGGGAAGGCCGGACGCGGCGGGTGAACTGAGGGGGCGGGGTCCGCCGCGGGTCCGCCCCCGGTCCCGTCCTCAGGTCCCGCAGAACGTCCGGTAGCGGGCCGTCACCGCCGCCGCCGCGGGCTGCGTGTAGGCGGCGAGCTCCGGCGCATCGTCGAACGGCCGGCGGACCGCGTCGAGCAGGCGCTCGAAGGGCTCGAGGCGCGCGTGGTCGGAGGCGGCGGCCAGCGCCTCCTCCACGCGATGGTTGCGCGGGATCACGTTCGGGTTGACCGCGTTCATGCGGCGCGCACGCTCGGCACCCGACCGCGCGTCGCCCAGTGCGTCCTCTTCGGCGCAGCGCGCCTGCCAGCGCGCGAGCCATGCGTCGGGAGCCTGCGGATCGGGGAACAGCGCACGCAGCGGCGCCGCGTCGCCTGCCGCCGCCGGCGCGAGCCGGCGCCAGGCCGACGTGAAGTCGACGGCGCCCGCATGCAGCAGCGCCAGCCAGTCGGCGGCGAGCGCCTCGTCGGCCGGATCGGGGCGCAGCAGGCCGAGCTTGGCGCGCCGGCCCTCGAGCAGCTCGGCGGCGTACCAGCCCGGGAACGCATCGATGACCTCGGTGGCCCGCGCGATCGCGTCCTGCGCGTCCTCGCCCAGCAGCGGCAGCAGCGTCTCGGCCAGGCGCGCGAGGTTCCAGCGCGCGATCAGCGGCTGGTTCGACAGCGCGTAGCGGCCCGAATGGTCGATCGAGCTGAACACCGCGCCGGGGTCGTAGGCCTCGACGAAGGCACAGGGCCCGTAGTCGATCGTCTCCCCCGACAGCGTCATGTTGTCGGTGTTCATCACGCCATGGATGAAGCCGACGTTCATCCACTGCGCGACGAGCCGCGCCTGCCGCCGCGCGGCGGCCTGCAGCAGCCCCGCGTAGCGGTCCGGCGTGCCGACGAGCGCCGGATCGTGACGCGCGATCGTGTAGTCGGCCAGGGTGCGCACACGCGCCTCGTCGCCGCGCGCCGCGAAGAACTGGAAGGTGCCGACGCGGATGTGGCTGGCGGCCACGCGCGTGAGCACCGCGCCCGGCAGCACGCCGGTGTCGCGCAGCACCGGTTCGCCGGTCGCGGCGACCGCGAGCGCGCGGGTGCTCGGGATGCCGAGCGCGTGCATCGCCTCGCCGATCAGCACCTCGCGCAGCATCGGGCCGACCGCGGCGCGGCCGTCGCCGCCGCGCGAGAACGGGGTGCGTCCCGAGCCCTTGAAGGCGAGGTCGCGACGCTGCCCCCGCGTGTCGATCAGCTCGCCCACCAGCAGCGCTCGGCCGTCGCCGAGCTGCGGCGAGAAGCCGCCGAACTGATGGCCGGCGTAGACCTGGGCGACCGGTTCGGCGCCCTCGGGCAGCGCGTTGCCCGCGAACAGCGCGGCACCGGCCGCGCCCTCGAGGGCGGCCGGATCGAGGCCGAGCTCGGCGGCGAGCGACCGGTTCAGGAACAGCAGCGCCGGCGTCGGCGCGGCCGCGGGCTGCCAGGGCACGGAGAAGCCCTCGAGCTCGCGGGCGTAGGTGTTGTCGAAGCGGAAGGCGGCGGCGGTGTCCATGCGGGGGATGCTATCGCGACGGCGGGCTGGGGTCGTGCTTACCCAGCGCGGCGTCCCGGATCCGTCGCTTGAGGATCTTCCCCGAGGGGGTGCGCGGCAGCGGCTCGGCCGAGCGCACGATGTGGCGCGGCACCTCGAAGCCCGCCAGGCGCTCGGCGAGGAAGGCGCGCAGCGCCTCGAGGTCGAGCGTGTCGTCGCAGTAGACCGTCGCGCCGACCTCCTCGCCCAGCCGCTCGTCCGGGACCGCATAGACGGCGGCCTCGTGCACCGCCGGGTGCTGCAGCAGCGCCGCCTCGACCTGACCGCAGCCGATGTTCTCGCCGCCCCGGATGATCAGGTCCTTGATCCGGTCGACGATGAACACGAAGCCCTCGTCGTCCAGGTAGGCCATGTCGCCGGTGCGGAACCAGCCGTCGGCGTCGAAGACCTCGGCGTCGACCTCGGGCCGGTTCCAGTAGCCGCGGAACAGCGAGGCCCCCCGCACCTGCAGTTCGCCGCGGCCGCCGACGGGCAGCACGGCGCCCTGCTCGTCGACCACGCGCAGTTCCAGCACCAGCGAGCTGCGCCCCGAGCTCTCGGGTCGCGTCAGGTAGTCGTCGCCGCCGATGCCGGCGCCGATCGCGAAGGTCTCGGTCATGCCCCAGCCGGTGATCGGCATCGCGTTCGCCAGCGTCGCGTCGATGCGGCGAACCTGCTCGGGCGCGCGCGGCGCCCCGCCCCCGCCGACCGACAGCAGCGTGCCCAGGTCGTGGCGTCCCTCGGCCGCGACGCGCAGCAGGTCGCCGGTGACCGCGGCCGGGCCGACCAGCGAGGTCAGGCGCTCGCGCGCGACGAGTGCGGCGGCCGCCTCGGGGTCCCAGCGGTACATCGCGACCAGCCGGCGCTGCAGCCGGAACGACGCGAGGTACGACGCGGCCAGGCCGGTCACGTGAAAGAGCGGCACCGCGAGCAGCGTGCCCTGCACCGACGGGTCGCCGCCCGCCTCGATGCCGGCGACGCGCTCGCCCACCAGCCGATCGAGCTCCCACGACAGCAGCGCCGACACGATGTTGCGGTGGGTCGAGACCACGCCCTTCGGATGGCCGGTGGAGCCGGAGGTGTAGAGGATCGTGGCCGCGTCGTCGGGGTCGATCTCGGCCGCCGGCATCGGCACCTCGCCCGCGGCGTCGGTGAGCGCCGACAGCGCGCGCACGCCCGCCGCGAGCGCTGCGGGCACCTCGGCGGTCCGGACCGAGAGCACGACGAGGCCGGGGATCGGCTCGCAGCGGGCGAGCCGCTCGAGACGCTCGGCGTCGGCGAGCAGCACCCGCGCCCCGCAGTCGCGCAGTCCGTAGGCCATCTCCTCGGACTGCCAGTGCGCGTTCATCGCGACGGCGATCGCGCCGATCGAGGTGATCGCGTTGAAGGCGAGCATCCACTCGGGGTAGTTGCGCATCGAGATCGCGACGCGATCGCCCGCCCGCACGCCGCAGTCGTGGACCAGCACGTGGCCGATCCGGCTGGCGGCGGCCCAGGCCTGCGCGTAGCTCAGGCGCTCCTCGCCGTAGACGAGGAAGGGCCGCTCGGAGGCGCTCGCCTCGAAGAGCGCGCGCAGCGAGCGCGGTGCATGGCGGAACAGCTTCGTGCGACGCCCGCCGGCCACGCCCTCGATCAGTTCGTACGGCTCGCCCGGGCCGGTGACGGCCCGGATGGCGTCGGCCCGGGTCATCGTGGTGCTCGTCATGGAATGCGTCTCCGTCGATCGGTGGGGCCTGCCGGTCGACGCAGCCTACGGAATGCCGGCCCCGATGCAAAGCGGCCGCCGCCCGAATCCGGACCGTGACGCCACGGCCCCATGCTCTAATCGGCCATGCCCGGCCCCGACCTGCCCGCCGCCGGCGACGTGCGTCACGTCGCCTTCGACACCGAGACCACCGGCTTCTCGGGCGCCCGCGTGGTCGAGCTCGCCGCCGTCGAGTTCGACCCGGCGAGCGGCGACGCCCTGGCCCGCTTCCACACCTATCTGGACCCCGAGGGCACGCCGGTCGAGGCCGGCGCGCTGTCGGTGCACGGCCTGTCGGACGACTTCCTGCGCGGGCAGCCGCGCTTCGCCGAGGTGGCCGACGCGTTCGTCGGGTTCGTCTCGGGCGCACGGCTCTACGCGCACAACGCGCCCTTCGACCGCCGCATGCTCGACGCCGAGCTCGCGCGCATCGAGCGGCCCGCCCTGGCCGCCCACGTGGCCGGCATCGTCTGCACGCTCGCGCTGGCGAACCGCAGCCTGGCGCATCTGCCGAAGAAGAAGCTCGACGCCCTGTGCGATCACTTCGCCGTGGACCGCAGCGCGCGGACACTGCACGGCGCGCTGATCGACTGCGAACTGCTCGCGCGCGTGGCGGTGCGCATGGGGGCGACGGGCGCCGGTGCGGTGCTGTCGACGCGCCGCACACCGCGCGCCCCGCGCGACGGGGCCGACGCCGAGGGGCGCATCGGCTGGCGCGCGGGCGGCCCC
>CAIUGQ010000572.1 GCA_903898725.1 uncultured Burkholderiales bacterium
CAGGCGACCGCGCGCGCGCTCGTGCAGCGCGGCCACGAGGTGGTGTGCGTGGTGCGTCCGCGCGCGCACGACGCTGCGCTTCAGCGGCTGCCTGGCGCGCAGGTGCGCGGCGCCGACGTCACGAACCCCGACTCGCTCGCGCGCGACGCGGTGCGCGGCGAGCCCTTCGATGCGCTGGTGTCCTGCCTCGCCTCGCGCACCGGCGTGCCCGCGGATGCCTGGGCCATCGACCATCGGGCGCACGTGAACGCGCTCGACGCGGCGCGCCACGCCGGGGTCTCGCAGATGGTGCTGCTGTCGGCGATCTGCGTGCAGAAGCCGCTGCTCGCCTTCCAGCACGCCAAGCTCGCCTTCGAGCGGGTGCTGGTCGAGTCGGGCATCGACCATTCGATCGTGCGGCCCACCGCCTTCTTCAAGTCGCTGTCGGGGCAGGTCGAGCGGGTGCGTCGCGGACAGCCGTTCCTGGTGTTCGGCGACGGCACGCTCACCGCCTGCAAGCCGATCGCCGACGAGGACCTGGCGGACTTCCTCGCCGACTGCCTCGACGATCCGGCCCGGCGCAACCGCGTGCTGCCGATCGGCGGGCCGGGCGATGCGATCACGCCGCGCGAGCAGGGCGAGCGGCTGTTCGAGCTGTTCGGGCGTGCGCCCCGGTTCAGGCAGGTGCCCGTCGGGCTGCTCGATGCGATCGTCGGCGTGCTCGGGACCGCGGGCCGCGTGCTGCCCTCGCTCGCCGCGAAGGCCGAGCTCGCGCGGATCGGCCGCTACTACGCGACCGAGTCGATGCTGGTGCTCGACCCGGTCACCGGCCGCTACGACGCGGCGGCCACGCCGTCGACCGGTACCCGCACGCTGTTCGACTACTACGCGCGCCTGGTGCGCGGCGAGGCCGCAGCCGAACGCGGCGAGCACGCGGTGTTCTGACGCTCAGGGCAGGAACGGCACCGAGAGCCAGCGCAGGCCCACCGAGATCCAGCGCTCGGCCTGCGCGGCGCCGCCCAGCCGCAGGCCGAGCGTCGTGTCGGCCTGCAGGCGGTCGGGGATCAGCCAGACGCGCACCCCTGCGTGGCCGAAGGGCCGCGAGCCGCTCTCGCCGAAGGTCTCGGCGATGAACTGCATGCGGCCGGACAGCCGGACTTCGGTCCCCAGCCCCCAGGTGCCCCGCGTGGCGTGCGCATGGCGATCGTGCAGTGCGCCGAGATTCAGGTGCACCACCACCGCATCGTCGGCGAGCGACAGGCTGGCCGGCACGTACGCGTAGTAGTTGTCGATCAGGTTGGCCGTGGTGGCGATCCCGGGATCGTGGGCGACGCCGATGGCCAGGCCCCAGCCGAATCCGTTGGGCACGAGCGGACGGAACAGGGTCTTGGCCTGCGCGAGCGAGTTGCCCGTCGACAGGCCGGAGCCGTCGCGCAGCAGCGAGCCGCCGAGGGCGAGCTCGAGGTTGCCGGTGGGGTTGCAGCTCGGGATCGCCCAGAGCTCGTCGGCGCGGCCGCGGTTCACGCGCATCCACGACTCGATCTGACAGGCCTTCGGGTCGACCAGCCGAGCATCGTCGGTGATCATCGGCCGCGCGGCGCGGGCGGGGCCGGCGACGGTCAGCGCGACGAGTGCGAGGGCGGCGGCGGCACAGGCGCTCGAGGCCCGGCGCAGGGCGCTGGCCTGCGAGGCGCGGCGGGGGGTCCGGACGGGAGCGGGCCGGACGGGAGCGGGCCGGACAGAAGCGGGCCGCGCCGAATCGGGGCGGGCGGATCGTACGAGTGGGGCGGGACTGCGCACGGGGGCTCCGTCGGGGGATCTGGCGCCGCCTCGGCGGTCGGCGCGTCGCGAGTCTACCGGCGCGCCATGGGCGCCGTGTGACGGGCGGCCACCGTGCGTCGCGGCAGCGGACCGCGGACCGGGTCTGCGCGTCCGCGCCCGGATCTCCACGCTGCGTCCACAATGCAGGGGCTCACTGACCCGTTCCGATGCGCCTGCGTCTCGTCCACTCCCTCTCGCTCGCCCTGCTGTCGGCCGTCGTCGTCAGCGTGGTCGCGATGGGCGGCTTCACCGCGTGGAACCTGCGCCAGGGCTTCGCGGCCTACGTGCAGTCGCGCGACGTGCAGCGGCTGGAGTCCTTCGTGCGGGTGGTGATCGAGGCGCTCGACGCGGGTGGCGATGCGGGCGTGCTGACCGAAGGCCGGACGCCGATGCGCAGCCTCGTCGACGAGGTCCTGCGGCGCGAGGGCCTGCGCGGCCCGCCTCGCGACGGACCGCCCCGCGACGGACCATTTCGCGACGGACCCCCTCGCGATGGCCCACCCCGCGACGGCCCACCCCGCGATGGCCCGCCCGGTGCCGGTCCGCCGCGCGACGGCCGTCCCCCGCCCGGCGCGGGCCGGCGTCTGCCCGAGGATGCGTTCGCCGCCCGCGTCGTGCTCCTCGACCCGGCGGGCCGCCTGCTGCTCGGCCGCCCGCTGGCGCAGGGGCCGCTGCCCTTCGTGGACCGGTCGGTGCGCTGGCGCGGCGAGGTGGTGGCGATCGCGCGGCTGCGGCCGGTCGGCGGCTCGCCGGAGGCCAACGACCTCGACTTCCTGCGCTCGCAGTACCTGGGCATCGTCGGCGTCGCGGCCGCGCTCGTGCTGGTGGCCATCGGTGCCGCCGTCTGGCTCGCGCGCCGCTGGACCTCGCCGCTCGCCGAGGTGCAGGCGGCGACCGCGCGGATCGCGCGCGGCGAGCTGTCGGTCCGGCTGCCGACGACGCGCGACGACGAGATCGGCGACGTGATGCGCAACGTCGACGCGATGGCCGAGGCCCTGCAGCGCATGGAAGGCGCGCGTCGGCGCTGGGTGGCCGACATCGCGCACGAGCTGCGCACGCCGCTGTCGGGGCTGCGCGGCGAGGTCGAGGCGATGCTCGACGGCGTGCGCCCGCTGACGACCGCGGCCATCGGCTCGCTGCGCGAGGAGGTGCTGCGGCTGGGCGCGCTGGTCGACGACCTGCATCTGCTGGCGATGTCGGACCTGAACGCGATGCCCTGCCGATGGGCCGAGGCCGACGCGATCGACCTGATGCGCGAGGCGCAGCGACGCTTCGAGACCCGGGCGCAGACCGCCGGGCTCGTGCTCTCGCTCGATGCGCCCGCCGGCCCGGCCGCGGTCCGCTGGGACCCGGCCCGCATCGCGCAGCTGCTGTCGAACCTGCTGGAGAACGCGGTGCGCTACACCGATGCGCCGGGCCGCATCGAGCTCGCGGTGCGCGCCGATGCGCAGCGGGTCCGGATCCGGATCGACGACACCGCGCCCGGCGTGTCGCCGGCCGATCTGCCCAGGCTCTTCGAGCCGCTCTGGCGGGCCGACGTCTCGCGGGCGCGCCACGCCGGCGGCAGCGGTCTGGGCCTGGCGATCTGCGAGGCGATCGTGCGGGCGCACGAAGGCGAGATCAGCGCGGCACGCTCGCCGCAGGGCGGCCTGCGCATCGACGTGGTGCTGCCCAGACGGCCGGGGAGGGCCGCCGAATGACCGAAGCGACACGGACCGCGGTGATGGTGGTCGAGGACGATCCGAAGATCGCCCGGCTGCTGGTCGACTACCTCGAGAGCGAGGGCTTCGCGGCGACCGCGATCGGCGACGGGCTGCAGGCGCTGCGCGCGTTCGAGGCCGACCCGCCCGCGGCGATGGTGCTGGACCTGATGCTCCCCGGGCTCGACGGCCTTGCGGTCTGCCGCAGCGTGCGCGAGACGAGCGACCTGCCGATCGTGATGCTGACCGCGCGGGTCGACGAGATCGATCGGCTGATCGGCCTGGAGGTCGGTGCCGACGACTACGTGTGCAAGCCGTTCAGCCCGCGCGAGGTGGTGGCCCGGGTCAAGGCGCAGCTGCGCCGGGCAGAGGGCCGGCTGGTGCGCCAGGCACCGGTGTGGCAGGTCGACGAGGCGGGGCTGCGGATCGCCTGGCGCGGGCACTGGCTGCCGCTCACGCCGCTGGAGTTCCGGATGTTCCGGCTGCTGCTCGAGCGTCCGGGTCGCGTGTTCCCGCGCGCCACGCTGCTCGACGCGGTGCATGACGACCTGCGCGACGTCAGCGACCGCGCGATCGACAGCCACGTGAAGAACCTGCGCCGCAAGGTCGAGGGCGTGGACCCCGGCTTCGACAGCATCGTGTCGGTCTATGGCGTGGGGTATCGGTTCGACCCGCCTGAGCGGGCCTGAGCGGGCCTGAAGGGGTCTTGGCGGGGCGTAGCAGGCCTTGGCGGCGCCCGCCGCCTCACAGCCCGACCGACGCCTCGCCCAGGCCCTCGAAGACGACCTCGACGGTCTCGCCCGCCGCGGCCTCGAGCATGCCGACCCAGCTGCCGGTGGTGACGACCGTGCCGGCACGCAGCACGGTGCCGCCGGCGGATGCGTGGCGGGCCCACTCCGGCAGGCCTCGCAGCGGATCGCCGAGCGGATGCGTGCCGATGCGCTCGACCGCCTCGCGCGTGCCGATCCGCACCGTGCAGCGCTGGCGCGTCCAGTCGCGCGCTGCGAACGGCCGCCAGTCGCCCAGCACCAGCGCCCCGTGCGACTGCAGGTCGGCGAGCTTGTCGGGTCCGCTCGCGTGCAGGCCCTCGAGCCAGCGCGACTCGACCAGCTCGATCGACACGCAGACCGCGTCGACCCAGTCGGCGGCGGTGTCGGGGGTCGCGCGGGCGGCCTCGTCGGGGCCGACGTCGCGGCCCAGCCGCAGCGCGAGCTCGGCCTCGACGAGGCGCAGCCGCAGCGGCAGGGCCCGGGCATCGGCAGGACTGCGCAGCACACCGGCAGCCGGCAGCGGCGCATGCGTGGCGGGCCCCGCACCGCCGGTCTTCCAGTGCCCGGGCGTCGCGTCGGCCGGGTCGCCGAGCCCGGCGAGCACCGCACGCTGCACGGCATAGGCGGCGGCGGCATCGGCGAGCCCGGGCGCGGGCACCCGGGTGTGCAGGCGACGTGCCTCGAGCAGCGCGAGGCTGGTGTGGCCGATCGGGTCGGCGGAGGGTTGCGGCATCGCTGAGGTCATCGCGGGGGACTCGCTGGGGGGCGCACTGAGGCGTGTACTGAGGCGTGCACTGAGATGCTCACGGAGCTGCCTGCATCGTAAGCCCGCCCGGTATCCTCCGGCGCTGCGGGCGGTGCAACGCGCCCGCGCCGCACGGAGACACCCCATGGACCTGCCCCGCCTCGCCACGCTCGAGGACCTGCGCCGCATCGAGTCGCGCCCGCTCGACGAGGTCGTGCCGTGGCGCGGTCCGCTCGACGTGCTGCGGGCGTCGGCGGCGCGCTGGCCGACGCGCGACGCGCTGGTCTTCGTTCGGCGCGGCGATCCGGACGACGCGACGCTGCCGCCGCGTCGCGTCTCGTACGCCGCGCTGCTCGAGCAGGTGCATCGCGCGGCCAACGCGTTCCGCGCGGCGGGGCTGGCCGAGGACGAGTCGGTCGCGCTGCTGCTGCCGCCGATCCCGCAGGCCCACGCCGCGCTGTGGGGGGCCGAGGTCGCCGGGCGCGCCTGCCCCCTCAACACGATGCTCTCGGTCGAGCATGCCGCGCACCTGCTGCACGAGGCCCGCGCCACGGTGCTCGTGGCACTCGGCCCCGCGCCGGGCTCCGACACCTGGGCACGCGCACAGGCGTTGCGCGAGCGCGTGCCCGGCCTGAAGGCGGTGTTCCGCGTCGACGCCCGCGACTGGGCGCCGGACGCGCCGAGTCCGGACGCCGCCGAAGGCGCGATCGACTTCGACGCCGCGCTCGCCGCGCAGCACGGCGACGCCCTCGCCTTCGAGCGCGCGATCGGCCGCGACACCGAGGCCGCGACCTTCCACACCGGCGGTACCACCGGCGCGCCCAAGCTCGCGCGCCACACCCACGGCAACCAGGTGCAGGCCGCCTGGGGCGCGGCCACGCTGCTGGCGATGGGCCCGGGCGACGTGATGATCAACGGCTTTCCGCTCTTTCACGTCGCCGGCAGCTTCACCTACGGCCTGTCCTCGCTGCTGGCCGGCACCACGCTCGTGCTGCCGCCGGCGGCCGGCCTGCGTGATCCGGTCTTCATGGCCAACTGGTGGCGCTGGGTCGAGCGCGAGCGGGTGACGCTGCTGGCCGGCGTGCCGACGATCGTCGCGACGCTGATGACCGTCGAGCCGCGCGGCGCCGACCTGTCGCGGGTGCGCGCGATGCTCACCGGCGGCTCGCCGCTGCCCACCGAGCTCGCCCAGGCCTTCGAGACGCGCTACGGCCTGCCGGTGCGCAACATCCTCGGCATGACCGAGTGCGCGGGCGTGGTCAGCATCGTGCCCTTCCATGGCGAGCGGCGGCCCGGATCCTGCGGCCTGCCGGTGCCGTTCACCGAGGTGGTCGCGCTGCCGCTCGGGCCCGACGGGCCACGGCTTGATGCGCGCTGCGCGCCGGGCGAGACCGGCGTCATCGCGCTGCGCGGGCCGAACGTCTCGCCGGGCTACACCGATGCCACGCGCAACGCCGGCACCTTCGACGGCGGCTGGCTGGTGAGCGGCGACCTCGGCCACGTCGATGTGCGCGGCGAGGTGTTCGTCACCGGCCGCGCGAAGGACGTGATCATCCGCTCGGCGCACAACATCGACCCGGCCGCGATCGAGGAGGTGCTGCTGCGGCACCCCGCGGTGCAGCTCGCCGCGGCGGTCGGCCAGCCCGACGCGTACGCGGGCGAGGTGCCGGTGGCCTTCGTGCAGCTGCGTCCGGGCGCGAGCGCCGACGGCGAGGCGCTGCGGGCCTTCGTCGAGCCGCTGATCTCCGAGCGGCCCGCGATGCCGCGGCGCATCGACGTGATCGACACGATGCCGCTCACCGCCATCGGCAAGGTCTACAAGCCGGCGCTGCGCGCGATCGCCGCGGGCCGGGCCATCGACGAGGCGCTCGCGCCGCTGCGCGCGCGGGGCTGGACGACGCGGGTCGAGGCGGCCGATCGGGCCGGCGGGCCGCAGGTGGTGGTCGGGGTGGCGGTCGGTGTGGTCGCGGCGGGCGGGGCGAAGGGGGGCGAAGAAGCCCGAGCGACCCTGGAGGCCGAGGTCGACGAGACGCTGCGGGCCTGTCTGCGTGACTTCACGGTGGCCTGGTCGCGCGCCGCGCCAGAGACGTCCGGGCAGGACTGACGCGCCGCGCCCGCGCCGTTCAGTGCGGCGAGCTCCCCGACGCCGCGAGGGTCGTCAGGTCGCGACGCGCCTCGCGTGCGAGTGCGCCCGGCGCGGCGGGCGGTGAGCGCAGCGCGATGCGGAAGTCGCGCGCGCAGCCGGTGAGTGCCGTGCGCGTGTGCTCGATCCGCCAGAAGGCGTTGTAGAACTGGAGCACGCCGGCGTGCCGACGGCACTCGAAGCGCGCCAGCGGACGGGTGTCGTCGGCGGTGTCGACGAGCGTCACCTCGGTGGCCGCACCGCCCTGCGTGAACAGCGGCGCGAGCGGCCAGGGCATCACCGCCAGCATCACGTTCACCAGCCGGTGGGGTCGCCACACCTCGGTGATGCGGGCCTCGATGCGGTAGCGCACCCCCGGCTCGGCGCTCGCCGGCATCGGCAGCGGCATCGGTGCCATGCCCGGCGCGGGGGCCATCAGCGCATGGGCCGTCGCATCGAGCAGCGACTCGCGCTCGGCCTGCGTCGTGCCGTCCTCGCGGTCGGCGGGCGCGACCCAGTCGACCCGCAGCTCGAGCGTCTCGACCGGCAGGCTGCGCAGCGCGTCGGCCTGCTCCGGGGAGATCCAGAGGCGCGAGGCGGCGAGCAGGCCGGACTGTTCGATCCAGACCGGTGTCGGCGACGTCGCGGGCTGCGCGTGCGCGACGCCCAGCATCGTCGTCAGGGCGGCGGCGAGGCAGACACGGGTGAGGGATCGGGCGAGGGCGGGCATCGGGGGGTCCGCGGCGGCGTCGGGTGCCCCGCTGCGCAGGACTGTGGC
>CAIUGQ010000573.1 GCA_903898725.1 uncultured Burkholderiales bacterium
CGACCTGCTGCTGCACCTGGCCGGCCCGATCGCCGAGGTGGCCGCGTTCGCGACGACGACCGCCGTGCACCGGATGGAGACCGAGGACCTGGTGTGCGCGGCTGTCCGCTACCGCAGCGGCGCCCACGGCACGATCGAGGCCAGCACGGCCGCCTTCCCCGGTCATCCGGAACGCATCGTGCTGACCGGCGAGGCCGGTACCGCGACGCTGGCCGGCACCGCACTGCAGGTGCGCCTGCACGACGGTACCGCGATCGACCTCGAGCCCGCTGCGGGCCCCGGTGGCACCGGTGCCGACCCGATGGCCTTCCCGTCCGACTGGCACCGCGCACTCTGGGCCGACTTCCTCGATGCGCTCGACACCGGCCGCGCGCCCGCGATCGACGGCGTGCAGGCGCTGCGCGTGCACCGGCTGATCGACGCGCTGCTGGCCAGCGGCGCGGCGGGCGGGCAACCGCGGACCGTGGCGGGCTGACGCCGTGATGCGTCGCCCCGCGCGGCTCAGCCCCAGCGTCGGTACCCGATGGCTTCGGCCACGTGGGCCGGGGTCAGCCGCGCGGCGCCCGCGAGGTCCGCGATCGTGCGCGCGAGCTTGAGCAGCCGGGGCAGGGCGCGCGCCGACAGGTTCAGGCGCTCGACCGCGGTGGCGAGCAGCGAGCGCCCCGCCGTGTCGACCGCGCACAGCATGTCGACCTCCTGCCCTGCCAGCAGCGCGTTCGGCTTGCCCTGCCGCGCGAGCGCGATCTCCCGGGCGCGCACCGCGCGCGCCCGCACCGTCGCCGTGGCCTCGCCGGCGGGTTGGGCGAGGAGCTCCCCCTGCGGCACGGCCGGTACCTCGACATGCATGTCGATGCGGTCGAGCAGCGGCCCCGACAGCCTGCCGCGATAGCGTGCGACGTCGGCCGGCGCGCAGCGGCAGCGCCCGCTCGCATGGCCGAACCAGCCGCAGGGGCAGGGGTTGGTGGCAGCCACCAGCTGGAACGCCGCCGGGAATTCGGCCTGGCGTCCGGCGCGCGAGATCGACACGCGGCCGGTCTCGAGCGGTTCGCGCAGCGTCTCGAGCACACCGCGCTGGAATTCGGCCAGTTCGTCGAGGAACAGCACGCCGCGATGGGCGAGCGAGATCTCACCCGGACGCGGCGTGCCCCCGCCACCGACCAGCGCCGCGCCCGAGGCCGAATGGTGCGGCGCGCGGAACGGCCGTCGTCCCCAGGCCTGGGGCCGCCAGCCCGTGCCGGCGAGCGACAGCACCGCGGCGGACTCGAGTGCCTCGTCCTCGGTCATCGGCGGCAGCAGCCCCGGCAGGCGCTGAGCGAGCATCGACTTGCCGCTGCCCGGCGGGCCGACGAGCAGCACGCCGTGTCCGCCCGCCGCCGCGATCTCGAGCGCTCGCCGCGCGCCGCCCTGGCCGCGCACGTCGGCGAGGTCCGCGACGCACGGATCGAATGCATCGCCCAGGCCCGCATCCGGTAGCGGGTCGGGCGAGGGTGTCGACAGCGGGCCGCCTTCGGCGAGTGCGGCCCACACCTCGCGCAGCGTCGAGGCGGCCCGGGTGCCGGCATTACCGGCCGGCGCCGCCTCTGCCGCGCTCGCGGCCGGCAGGACGAGCATCCGGCCCGGCGCGTGCCGCCGCACCGCCAGGGCGAGCACCAGCGCGCCGCGCACTGGGCGCAGCGCGCCCGTCAGCGAGAGCTCGCCCATCAGCTCCCAGGAGTCGAGTGCCTTGGCTGGCGTGCCGGCCGCCGCGGCGAGGATGCCGATCGCGATGGGCAGATCGAAGCGGCCGGACCCCTTGGGCAGGTCGGCGGGCGCCAGGTTCACGGTGATCCGGCGATTGGGGAAGTCGAAGCCGCTGTGAAGCAGCGCCGCCCGGACCCGCTCACGGCTCTCTCTGACCTCGGCATCCGGCAGACCCACGACGTGGAAGGCCGGCAAGCCGTTGGCGAGGTGGACCTCGACGCTGACCGAGGGCGCCTCGACACCGACCAGCCCGCGGCTGTGGACGACGGCGAGCGACATCGGCGGGGCTCGGGGCCGGCGTGGCGACGCGGGGTCGGTGTCGGCCGCAGCGGGGGCTTAGCCCTGCGGATCGGTCCGGGCCGCCGCGACCCGGGCCTCGAGGGCCTCGACCCGCTGTCGCAGGCGCGCGACGGTCTCGAGCTGGATCTCGAACTCCTCGCGAGTGACCAGGTCCATCCGCTGGAAGGTCTGCGCGAGCATCGCCTTGACGTTGCGCTCGAGGTCGGCGGCGGGGCTGGAGCGGAACAGTTCGGCGATTCGCTGCTGAACGTCCTGCAAAAAGGCCTGGTTTTCCATGCTGACACACTCTCCGGACGACGATCGAGTCTAGCACCGGGCCCCTCGGCACCCGCGTCCGCAGCTCGGCACTAGGTCGTACGCCTGACGGTCGATGCCGACCTGCCGGCACCGGTGAAGAGCGGGCGGGCACCGGGCTGGTGCACCATGACGGTGGCATTCCCCCCGCCCGACCCGTGCCTCGACCCCTCGCCCGAACCACCTTGGTGCGGGTTCGAGTGGCACGGGAAATGCTCAGGTAGTGCCAGCCCCCATCAATGGATCGATCGATCCAACTTGAAAGTACCCGGAGCCCTTCGATGAAAAAAACCCTGATCGCCCTCGCAACCGTCGCATCGGTCGTGCCCTCGTTCGCGAGCGCTCAGGCCGCCGCGCCCGCCGCGAGCCCGCTCACCGGTAACTTCACGCTCACCTCGGACTACCGGTTCCGTGGCATCTCGCAGAGCTACAAGCTGCCCGCCGTGCAGGGCGGCATCGACTGGGCGCACGAGAGCGGCCTGTACCTCGGCAACTGGAACTCGAGCATCTCGGGCAACCAGTACCCGAACGGCGCCAGCCTCGAGATGGACTTCTACGGCGGCTACAAGTTCCCGATCGGCAAGGACGTGACCCTCGACGTCGGCGCGCTGTACTACTACTACCCGGGCGCGTACTACAACGGCTTCAGCGGGAAGCCCGACTACAACAACCTCGAGCTCTACGTCGGCGGCGTGATGGGCCCGTTCAGCGCGAAGCTCTTCTACGCGATCAGCGACTTCTTCGGCCTCGACGAGACCGTCGGCGGCAAGTCGTCGAACGGTTCGTACTACATCGACCTGAACTACTCGACCGAGATCCTGCCGAAGCTGACCCTGGGCGCGCACGTCGGCTACCAGAGCGTCAAGAACTACTCGAACCTCAGCTACACCGACTACAAGATCGGCGTGACCTACGACTGGACCGGCTGGCTCCTCGGCGCGAACTTCATCGGCACGAACGCGGAGAAGACCCCGTACACGGTGGCCGATGCGAAGGGCACCAAGTTCGTCGGCAACAACGCCCTCGTGCTGTCGATCGGCAAGACCTTCTGATGTGACACGGGCGCGGGGCACCTCTGCCCCGCGCGGCTCTGAGCGCAGGAACCCCCATGAAACTGATCACCGCCATCATCAAGCCGTTCAAGCTCGACGAGGTCCGGGAAGCACTCTCCGGCATCGGCGTGCAGGGCATCACCGTGACCGAGGTCAAGGGATTCGGCCGCCAGAAAGGGCACACCGAGCTCTACCGCGGCGCCGAGTACGTCGTCGACTTCCTGCCCAAGGTCAAGATCGAGGCCGCCGTGGCCTCCGACCTGGTCGAGCGCGCGATCGAGGCGATCGAAGGCGCGGCCCGGACCGGAAAGATCGGTGACGGAAAGATCTTCGTCTACGACCTCGAGCAGGTCATCCGGATTCGCACCGGCGAGACCGGCGGCGACGCGCTCTGACCGAACCCACGTTACTGAGGACTCCAGAATGAACCGCATCGCACGAACGCTGGCGCTGGTCGCAGCGCTGTGCCTCGCCCCGTGGGCCGGCGCCATCGCCGCCGACGCCGGGGCGACTGTCGCCAAGGCCGCCCCGGTCGTCCTGCTCGCGCAGGCCGACGCCAAGAAGGACGAGGCGCCCGCCGCGAAGGCCGAAGCCGCACCGGCCGCTGCCGCCGAGAAGACCGAAGCGGCGCCCGCCGCCGCCGCGCCGCCCGTGCCCAACAAGGGCGACACCGCGTGGATGATCGTCGCCACGGTCCTCGTCATCCTGATGACGATCCCCGGCCTCGCGCTGTTCTACGGCGGCCTGGTCCGCACGAAGAACATGCTGTCGATCCTGATGCAGGTGATGATGGTGTTCTCCGTCATCACCGTGCTGTGGGTGGTGTACGGCTACACGCTCGCGTTCGGCGGTGGCGGAAGCTTCTTCGGCGGCTTCGACAAGCTGTTCCTGAAGGGCGTGACCCCCGACTCCGTGGCCGCGACGTTCTCCAAGGGCGTCTACATCCCCGAGTACATCTTCATCGCGTTCCAGTGCACGTTCGCGGCGATCACGCCGGCGCTGATCATCGGTGCCTTCGCCGAGCGCATCAAGTTCTCGGCCGTGCTGCTGTTCTGCGTGATCTGGTTCACCTTCTCGTACCTGCCGATCGCGCACATGGTCTGGTACTGGGACGGTCCCGACGCGATCACCGACGCCAAGACCCTCGAGGCCGTGACCGCCAACGCGGGCTGGCTCTGGGCGAAGGGCGCGCTCGACTTCGCGGGCGGCACCGTGGTGCACATCAACGCCGGTGTCGCCGGCCTGGTGGGTGCGTTCATGCTCGGCAAGCGGGTCGGCTACGGCCGCGAGTCGATGGCGCCGCACTCCCTGGCGTTCACGATGGTCGGTGCCTCGCTGCTGTGGGTGGGCTGGTTCGGCTTCAACGTGGGCTCCAATCTCGAAGCCAACGGCGTCGCTGCGCTCGCCTTCGTCAACACCTTCGTCGCGACCGCCGCGGCCACGGTGGCCTGGACGTTCGCCGAGTGGATGAGCAAGGGCAAGCCCTCGATGCTGGGTGCGGCCTCGGGTGCGGTGGCCGGTCTGGTCGCCATCACCCCGGCCTGCGGCTTCGTCGGCCCGATGGGCGCGATCGTGATCGGCCTGGCGTCGGGCATCGTCTGCCTGTGGGGCGTCAACGGCCTCAAGCGCATGCTCGGTGCGGACGACTCGCTCGACGTGTTCGGCGTCCACGGCCTGGGTGGCATCCTGGGCGCGCTGCTGACCGGCGTGTTCGCGGCGCCGTCGCTCGGCGGCACGGGCGTGTTCGACTACGTGACGAACGCGGCCAACCCCGACTTCTCGATCGCGGGTCAGGTCTGGATCCAGCTGCAGGGCGTGCTCATCACGATCGTCTGGTCCGGCGTGGTCTCGTTCGTCGCCTACAAGCTGGTCGACATGATCGTCGGCCTGCGGGTCGCCGAGGACGAGGAGCGCGAAGGCCTCGACATCACCTCCCACGGCGAGTCGGCCTACCACTCCTGATCCACGGGCCCGCCCTGGCGGGCCCCGCAGTCTCCTGTCTCCTCTCGTTTCTGGATTGATTCGCGCCGGGTTCGCCCGGCGCGTTTTTTTTGCCTGAAGGCGCAAGTCCGTTTCGCCGACCCGGGCACCGAGGCTCGGCCATAATCTGACGATGCTCTCCGAACGTCACTACACGCTGACCATCGACTGCCCCGACCGCGTGGGCATCGTCGCCGAGGTGTCCCGCTTCATCGCCGAGCGCGGCGGCTGGATCCTCGAGGCCAA
>CAIUGQ010000574.1 GCA_903898725.1 uncultured Burkholderiales bacterium
GCAGCGGCCTGCAAAGCCGTGTACGTCGGTTCGATTCCGGCTCGCGCCTCCAGCATCCCGCCCGTCCGATCCCTTCCGGGCGTCCGCGGTGTGCTTCGCCCAGGACGGTGTCGTCCGACCCGCCCTTCCGTCGCAGCCTCGCCGGCTGCCTTCGCCGGAACGCCCCATGAGACTGCAGCCGCCCGATGTCCGTCGCCCGTCCCGCCATGCCGTGGCGGTGTTCGCCTGCGTGCTCGGCGCCGGCTGTGCGTCGATGACCGAGACCCAGCAGACCACCACGGCCGGTGCCGCGATGGGCGCGATCGGCGGCGCCGTGATCGGCAGCATGATCGACGGCCCTCGGGGCGCCTGGGCCGGTGCCGCGGTGGGCGCTGCCGCGGTCGGCGGCGGCGGGTACCTGTGGTCGAAGAAGATGGAGGAGCAGAAGCGTGCGATGCAGCAGGCGACCCAGGGCACCGGCGTCGCGGTCACGCAGACCCCCGACAACCAGCTCAAGCTCGAAGTGCCGAGCGACGTGTCGTTCCGCGTCGGCCGAGCCGACATCGAGCCCAACCTGCGGCCCGTGCTCGATCGCTTCGCCCAGACGCTCGCCGAGCATCCGTCGACCCTGGTCCGCGTGGTCGGCCATACCGACAGCACCGGCAGCGATGCGATCAACGATCCGCTGTCGGTGAACCGGGCGGCGGCGGTGCGCAACTACCTCGGTGATCGGGGCGTCGCGACGCAGCGTGTGTCGATCGACGGCCGGGGGTCGCGCGAGCCGCTCGCCGACAACGGTACCGATGCGGGGCGTGCGCAGAACCGGCGCGTCGAGATCTTCGTGGCCGAGCAGCCGGTCGCGCAGGCGCCCGCGCAGCGCTGAGCCGGGTGACGCGAGGACGGCCGGCGGCACGGCGCCGACGGCAGCCTTGCCCATGCGCGCTGTGGTAAGGTCGCGCGCCGCCCCGATGACGAAACCGGTAGACGTAGCGGACTTAAAATCCGCGGCCGCGAGGCGTGGCGGTTCGAGTCCGCCTCGGGGCACCACCTGCGCCGCGCCGCGTGTCGATGCGGCGCACTCGGCTGCGCCGCCCGTCGGCGAGCGGTGCCCGGCGGGCCGCCTTCGCGCGACGCCCGACCGTCGATGCGCCACAACCTGCACCGTTCTTCTGCAGACGTGCGCCGGATCCGACCCCGGACCCGCACTGCCCGTCAGACGGTGACGACGATGACGATGATCGATAGCCATGACACGAGCGCCCCGGCGCGCGCAGCGCAGCGACCCGCGGCCTCCGGCGCGACCTCGGCCGATGTCCAGGGTTGGCTCGACCGTCTGCCCGAGGCCGCGAGAGCCACGCGGCTCGCCGCCGACTTCCCCAGGATCGCCGAGCGGCTCGCGCTGTTCGACAGCGAGCCGCCGTTCGCCGCCCGCTATCTCGACCAGCTGATGATCGACCAGCGGGGTGATCGGCAGGGATTCCCGATCGAGGTCGCCCGGGAACTGCTGCGTCTTCGCTCGCACTACGCCGCGCGGGTCGAGGAGACGATCGCCTCGGGCACGGACCGTGTCTGGGGACGCGCGCTGCAGGGCGGCTCGCGCCGCTGAGGCCAACGCAGGGCCCGCGTTGCCGACGCGGGCACCGCGCCCCGCCCCGGGGCGGTGGTAGAGTCCGGCCGTCTGCGCGTGCTTTGCGCGCGCCGCCCGCCGAGCACGCATGGACCCCCACACGCCCGACCCCGAGCAGGACCTGCTTCTGGTCATCGACGTCCAGAACGATTTCTGCCCCGGTGGGGCGCTCGCGGTCGCAGACGGCGACGCGGTCGTCCCGGTCATCGCCGCCGCGATGCCCCGCTTCGCGCACGTCGTGCTCACGCAGGACTGGCACCCGGCCGGCCACCGGTCGTTCGCGAGTGCGCACCCGGGGCGCGCACCCTACGAGTCGGCGGCGTTTCCGTACGGCGAGCAGACGCTCTGGCCCGACCACTGCGTCCAGGGCACGGTCGGGGCCGACTTCCATCCGGCGCTCGACCTCACCCGCGCCGAACTGGTAATCCGCAAGGGGTTCCGCCCCGACATCGATTCGTACTCGGCGTTCTTCGAGAACGACCGCCGGACCCCCACCGGGCTCGCTGGCTACCTGCGCGAGCGCGGGCTGCGTCGCGTCGTGCTGTGCGGCCTCGCGACGGACTTCTGCGTCGCCTACTCGGCGATCGACGCACGGCGCCAGGGCTTCGAGGCCGCCGTCATGCTCGATGCGTGTCGCGCGATCGATCTCGGCGGCTCGCTCGCCGCTGCGATCGCCGCGATGCGCGAGGCCGGTGTCGTGCTGCTCGACGGTCCGCGCTGAGGGTGCCGGTCGCGACATCCGCCGCCTGGGCGGCGGCGGCGCTGCTCGTCAACGCCTTCCTGTGGGGGGTCTCCTGGTGGCCGTTCCGGGCGCTGCAGGAGCAGGGCGTGCATGGCCTGTGGGCGACGGCGCTGGTCTATGCAGCGGTCGGTGCCGCGGTGCTCGTCTGGGATCGGAGCGTCGTGCGGCGGCTGCTCGCCACCCCGTCGCTGTGGCCGCTGCTCGTCGCCAGCGGGATCACCAATGCCTGCTTCAACTGGGCGGTGACCATCGGCGACGTGGTGCGCGTCGTGCTGCTGTTCTACCTGATGCCGGCCTGGGCGGCGCTGCTGGCGCGCGCGGTGCTCGGCGAGCCGCTGCGCGGGGCGGTCGTGTTTCGTGTCGCGATCGCGATCGCCGGGGCCGCGGTCGTCCTCAAGCCGCCGGGCGAGCCGTGGCCGCTGCCGACCGCACGCTCCGACTGGCTGGCGATCGTCGGCGGCTTCACGTTCGCGGCGACCAACGTGATGCTGCGTCGGGAAGCCGCCCAGCCGGAATCGCTGCGTGCCTTCACGATGTTCACCGGCGGGTTCGCGGTCGCCGGCGGGCTCGCGATCGTGCTGACGGTCGGTGGCGTCGTGCCGGCGCCGCCGGTCCCGGCGCCGGGCTGGCTGGCGGGCATCGCCGGCCTCGTGCTGATGCTCGGCTTCGGCAACCTGTGCCTGCAGTACGGCGCGTCGCGCCTGCCTGCCAACGTCACCTCGGTCGTGCTGCTGAGCGAGGTGCCGTTCGCGGCGATCTCGGCGGTCGTGATCGGCGGCGAGTCGGTGGCGACCCGCACGCTGGTCGGCGGGGCGATGATCGTGGCTGCCGCGCTGCTCGCCATCCGCGACACGCGCTGACCGGGGCGGCCCCGCGCCTCAGCGCGCCCCGAGCAGCGGTGCCAGCACCGGCCACGCCGCCTCGAGCAGCAGCGGCTGGGCCTGCTCGGTGGGATGGATCCGGTCGGGCTGGAAGGCGTCGATCCGATCCGCGATCGGCGCGAGGAAGAAGGGCAGCAGCGGCACCTTCTCCGAGTCGCTGACGCGCCTGAACAGCCCGGCGAACTGATCCGCATAGGCGCGGCCGTAGTTGGGCGGCATCTGCATGCCGAACACCACGGCGCGCGCGCCGGCACGGCGCGTGGCGACCACCATCTCGCGCAGGTTCGATTCGGTGCCGGCCAGCGGCAGCCCGCGCAGCGCATCGTTGCCGCCGAGTTCGAGCACGACGAGCGCGGGGGCATGGCGCGACAGCAGGTCCGGCAGCCGCGCGCGGCCGCCCGAGGTGGTCTCGCCGCTGATGCTCGCGTTGACGATCCGCCACGGCAGCTTGCGTTCCGCGATGCGGCGCTCGAGCAGCGCCACCCAGCCCGTGCCGCGCGGCAGGCCGTACTCGGCCGACAGGCTGTCGCCCACGACGAGCAGCGTCCGTGGCTCGGCCGCACGCGCAGCACTGCCGGGCGCGGCGATGCCGAGCGCGCCGATCCCGGCCGCGACGAGCGCAGGCAAGGTGTCGAGGAAGCGTCGCCGCCCGCGGTCGGGCGAATGACGCGAGTCCCCCTCAGGAGGGACCGGCTCGGCGCGGGCTACACTGTTGGCCATGGCTGCAATCAAGGTCGAACACCTGGGCAAGAAGGTACCGGACGCCGGCGGCTGGCTGACGATACTCGATGATGTGGGCTTCTCGGTCGAGTCCGGGGACACGGTCGCCATCGTGGGTGCGTCGGGTTCGGGCAAGTCGACCTTGCTCGGCCTGCTCGCCGGTCTCGATCTGCCGAGCACCGGCCGGGTCGTCGCCTCGGGCCAGGACCTGTTCTCGCTCGACGAGGACGCGCGGGCGCGCTGGCGGGCCGAGAACGTCGGCTTCGTGTTCCAGTCGTTCCAGCTGCTGCCGCAGATGACCGCGCTCGAGAACGTGATGCTGCCGCTCGAGCTGGCCGGGGCGCGCGACGCCGCGCCGCGGGCTCGCGACCTGCTCGCGCGGGTCGGTCTCGCCGAGCGCAGCGGCCACTATCCGCGCACCCTGTCGGGCGGCGAGCAGCAGCGGGTGGCACTCGCCCGGGCCTTCGCGCCCGGACCGTCGCTGCTGTTCGCCGACGAGCCGACCGGCAGTCTCGACCATGCCACCGGGCAGCGGGTGATCGAACTGCTGTTCGAGCTGAACCGGGAGTCGGGCGCGACACTGGTCCTCGTCACCCACGATCCCGCGCTCGCCGGCCGATGCGGCCGGACGCTGTCGCTCAGGAGCGGGCGGCTCGTCGATTGACGAGGGCGCGGATCGCGTCGGCCAGCCGCGAGGCGGGCAGTCCGATCCCACCCTGCCAGTCGGGCTCGGCCGCGAGCGCGTCGCCCGCTGCGCCGTGCAGCCAGACCCCCCGCACTGCGGCGTCGGCAGGCGCGAGACCCGACGCCAGCAGCCCGCCGATCGTGCCCGCCAGCACGTCGCCGGTACCGGCCACCGACAGGATCGGCCCGCCGCTCCCGTTGACCCGCCAGCGCCCGTCGGGTGTCGCGACCACGGTGCCTGCGCCCTTGAGGACGACACAGGCAGCGGTCGCGCGCGCAAGGCGACAGGCGCTGCCGATGCGGTCGTGCTGCACGTCGGCGGTCGGCACGCCGAGCAGCCGCGCGGCCTCCAGCGGATGCGGCGTGAGCACCGACGGCCACCCCGCGGCGGCGCGCGCCGCGAGCTGCCCGAACAGGGCGTCGTCGGCCGCCACGCCGTTGAGTCCGTCGGCGTCGAGGACGAGGGCGGCAGGATGGGCGAGCGCTGCCGCGAGCAGGGCCGTTGCGGTCTCGCCGCGCCCCAGCCCGCAGCCGATCACAATGGCCCCGGCGGTGCCGAGTGCGGCCTGCGCGTCGCCTGCGTCCGGCGCGATCCGACGGGTCATGAGCTCCGGACGACCGGAATCACCCGCGCCGCCGTCGCTCGTGCCCAGGTAGAGGCGCCCGGCACCGACCGCCTGCGCGCCGAGCGTCGCGAGCGTCGCGGCGCCGCGCATCGACGCCGTGCCGGCGACCACGAGCACGTCGCCGAAGCGGCCCTTGTGCACATCGCGACCCCGCACCGGCAGGATCGGGCCGACGGTGCCGGCGTCGATCAGCCCGCCCCAGGGCTGCGGTCCGTCGGCCGGCGCGGGGCCGGGCTGCGGCAGCAGCCCGAGCGCCGGCAGGCCGAGGTCCGCCACCACGACGCGTCCGGCGTACGCGGTCCCGGCGCCGGTGTGCAGGCCGGGCTTGTCGGCGATCATCGTGACGGTCACGTCGGCGCGGATCGCGGCGCCAGCGGCCCCGCCCACCACCGAGCCGCGATCGGCATCGAGGCCACTCGGCACGTCGATGGCGACCACCGTGAGGCCCGTCTGCGAGATGCGTTCGGCGAGGGCGGCCAGCGGTGTCGACAGCGGCCTGGCGAGACCGATGCCGAACAGCCCGTCGATCACCAGCGGTGCGTCGGCGAGCAGGGCGTCGAGCGAGCCCAGGTCGGCCAGCGTCCGCCCGCTCGCCGCCCAGGCGTCGCGGGCCCGCTGCGCATCGGCGGTGGCCGGGCGCTCGGGCGACAGGGCCAGCGCGCTCACCGACCAGCCGCGCGCGGCGAGACCGAGTGCGGCGAGCAGCGC
>CAIUGQ010000575.1 GCA_903898725.1 uncultured Burkholderiales bacterium
ACCTGGCCGGAGTTCGCCGCGATCCATCCGTTCGCCCCGCGCGAGCAGGCCGCCGGCTACACCGAGATGCTGCGCCAGCTCGGCGACTGGCTGGCCGAGATCACCGGCTTCGACACCGTGTCGTTCCAGCCGAACTCCGGCGCGCAGGGCGAGTACGCGGGCCTGCTCGCGATCCGCACCTGGCACGCCTCGCACGGCGAGGGCCATCGCGACGTCTGCCTGATCCCGTCGTCGGCCCACGGCACCAATCCGGCCACCGCGCAGATGATGGGCATGCGCATCGTCGTCGTCGCCTGCGACGAGGACGGCAACATCGACCTCGCCGACCTGCAGGCCAAGATCGACGCGCACCGCGACGCGCTCGGCGCGCTGATGGTCACCTATCCGTCGACGCACGGCGTGTTCGAGGCCGCGATCAAGGACATCTGCGCGGCGGTCCACGCCGCCGGCGGTCAGGTCTACATGGACGGCGCGAACCTCAACGCGCAGGCGGGGCTCACGCGGCCGGGCGACATCGGCGCCGACGTCTGCCACATGAACCTGCACAAGACCTTCTGCATCCCGCACGGCGGCGGCGGCCCCGGCATGGGCCCGATCGCGGTCGCCGCGCACCTCGCGCCGCACCTGGCGAGCGATCCGTACGCGCAGCCCGACGCCGCCAATAGCGTGTCGGCCGCGCCCTACGGCAGCGCGCTGATCACCACCATCTCGTGGATGTACATCCGCATGATGGGCGCCTCGGGCATCCGCAAGGCGACCGAGGCCGCGATCCTCAACGCGAACTACGTCGCCGCCCGGCTCGCAGGCCATTTCCCGATCCTGTACACCGGCTCGGCCGGCCGGGTCGCGCACGAGTGCATCCTCGACGTGCGGCACCTCAAGGCCGAGTGCGGCATCACCGCCGAGGACATCGCCAAGCGGCTGATGGACTACGGCTTCCATGCGCCGACGCTGTCGTTCCCGGTCGCGGACACGCTGATGGTCGAGCCGACCGAGAGCGAGTCCAAGGCCGAGCTCGACCGGTTCTGCGACGCGATGATCGCGATCGCGGGCGAGATCGCGCGGGTGAAGTCCGGCGACTGGGACCGGCTCGCCAACCCGCTGAAGAACGCACCGCACACCGCCTTCGAGGTGACCGGCGACTGGCCGCATCCGTACTCGCGCGAGCTCGCGGTCTACCCGCTGCCCTGGGTGCGCGACGCGAAGTTCTGGCCGCACGTCAAGCGCATCGACAATGCCGCGGGCGACCGCAATCTGGTCTGCACCTGCCCGCCGGTCGAGGACTACGCATGAGCGACGCCGATGTCCGGCACATCCCGCTCGAGGCCCTGCACCGCGAGCTCGGCGCGAAGTTCGGCCCGTTCGCCGGCTATGCGATGCCGATCCAGTATCCGGCGGGCCTCAAGGCCGAGCATGCGGCGACGCGCGAGCGTGCCGGCCTGTTCGACGTGTCCCACATGGGCCAGCTGCGCATCCGGGCGAAGGACGGCAGCGCGGCCACGCTCGCGCGCGGGCTCGAGGCGGCGCTGCCGCTCGACTTCGACGGCTGGGTGCCCGGCCTGCAGAAGTACTCGCTGCTGCTGAACGAGGCCGGCGGCATTGAGGACGACCTGATGCTGGTCAACCTCGGCGACGAGGTCCGCATGGTGGTCAACGCCGGCAACCGCGATGCCGACTTCGCGCGGCTGGTCGCGGCCTGCCCGACGCTGTCGATCGAGTGGGTCGATGCGGCGCTGGTCGCGCTGCAGGGTCCGGCGGCCGAGTCGGTGCTCGCCGCGCTCGATCCGTCGGCCGCGTCGATGACCTTCATGCAGGCCCGCACGCTGACGCTCGACGGCGCCGCGTGCTTCACGACGCGCTCGGGCTACACCGGCGAGGACGGCTACGAGATCTCGCTGCCGCTCGACGCCGCCGAGCGCATCGCGCGCCGCCTGCTCGCCGATGACCGGGTCGCCCCGGTCGGGCTCGGCGCGCGCGACACGCTGCGGCTCGAGGCCGGGCTGCCGCTGCACGGCAACGACATCTCGCCGACGGTCACGCCGGTCGAGGCTGGACTCGCGTTCGCGATCCCGAAGTCGCGCCGGACGGGCGGTGCCAAGGCCGGCGGCTTTCCGGGGGCGACGACGGTCCTCACGCAGCTCGCCGACGGCCCGCCGCGCCGGCTGGTCGCGCTGGTCTCGGGCGATGCCGTGCCGGTGCGCGCGCATGCGACGGTCCTGGACGCCTCCGACACGCCGGTCGGCGAGGTCACCAGCGGCACCGTGTCGCCGACGCTGGGCCGTCCGGTGATGCTGGCGCTGCTCGAGCGCGACGCACTCGACGGGCGCGCGCTGCGCGCCGTGGTGCGGGACCGGCGGCCCGCGCTCGAGATCGTGAAGCTGCCGTTCGTGGCCAAGCGCTACAAGCGCTGAAGGCCGGCCGCGGATCCGCCGACCCGGGACGCGCCCGGGCGGCGGATCACTCCACCCCGAACCCCACCCGGCTCGCCAGGGCCACCGCCTCGGTGCGGTTGCGGGCACGCAGGGCGCGCAGCACCGCGCCGATGTGGATCTTCACGGTGTTCTCGGAGAGGCCGAGCTCGCGGCAGATCTCCTTGTTCGGCAGGCCGCGCATCAGCATCCGCAGGACCTGCATCTGGCGCGGGGACATCCCGGACAGCGCCTCGTGGACGAGGTCGTCGTCGCGCGGACGACTCCCAGGCAGCGGCTGATCCGGCTCATCCGGCGGGGCGGCGATGCCCAGCAGCGCCTTGAGCGATTCCAGCAGCGCGATCCGATCGGTCGACTTAGGCACGAATGCGGCAGCGCCGGCCCGCATCACGCGCTCGGCGGTGTCGCGGTCCTCGGTGGCCGAGAGCACCGCGACCTTCGCGTCCGGCGCGCGCGCCCGCACCCGGGTCAGCGCATCGATGCCGCGCGCATCCGGCAGGCCGAGGTCGAGGATCAGCAGGTCCCAGGCGACCGGCTCGCCGAGCCGGTCGAGCGCCTGCCGCGCGGTGGCGGCCACACCGATCTCGCAATCGGGGGCGATGGCACGCAGGCAGACGGCGATCGCATCGCGGATGACGGGGTGGTCATCGCAGATGAGCACTCGAGGCATGGTCAGGCGGCCAACATCGTCCAGGCGAAGGCCCCGACATAGCCGGCCGCGGCCAGCCCCCGGACCGCCGCGGCGCGTGCGCCCGCGACGCGCGCGAGCGCCCGGGCACCGAGCGCGCCGACGACGAAGAGCGCGGCGCTGGCGGCAGCGAGTCCGGCGAAGAACGCGGGTCCGCTGCCTTCGGTCGCATGCAGCCAGCCGTGCGGCACCGCGACGGCGAGCGCGATCGCCGCCAGGCCGCCGGCACCGAGCCGCTCGGCCTGGAGCAGCGCGAGCGCGACCGCGAGCAGACCGACCGTGGCGGCCGGCTCGACGATGCCGCCGGAGACCGACGGCAGGCCCGGCACCGTGCCGGCGAGCAGCGCCCACACCGCGCCCGCGAGCAGCCCGAGCGCGCCAGCCAGGCCGATGCGCGGGCCGCCCGACGCCATGGCGGTGCCGGCGTGTCCGCGCACCGACACCGCGAAGCCCGCCAGCAGCCCGATGCCGAGCGTCGCGAGCAGGTGGTCGGCGCCACCCAGCGGATGCGCGAGCCCGGCGGCGAGGCCGTCGTGCAGGTGACCGTCATGGGCGACGGCGGGCAGGCAGGCGGTCGCGAGCGCGAGGGCGCCGGCCAGGGAGACGAGGGGTGCACGCATGGGGAGAGCCTTTCGGATCGGACGGTCGGGTCGGGTGCGGTCGGGGAGGATCGGGTCGATCAGGTCGGGTCAGGTCGAGTCGGGTCGGCTCAGGCGAAGAGCCCGCGGTGCTCGATGAACGCGACGATCTCGTCGAGCCCGGTACCGACCTTCAGGTTCGAGAACACGAACGGACGCTCGCCGCGCATGGCGCGCGCATCGCGCTCCATCACCTCGAGCGAGGCGCCCACGTAGGGCGCGAGGTCGATCTTGTTGATCACCAGCAGGTCGGACTTCATGATGCCCGGGCCCCCCTTGCGCGGAATCTTCTCGCCGGCGGCCACGTCGATCACGTAGAGCGTGAGGTCGGACAGCTCGGGCGAGAAGGTGGCCGCCAGGTTATCGCCGCCGGACTCCACGAAGACGATCTGCAGCCCCGGGAAGGCGCGGGCGAGCCGATCCACCGCCTCGAGGTTGATCGATGCATCCTCGCGGATCGCGGTGTGCGGGCAGCCGCCGGTCTCGACGCCGAGGATCCGCTCCTTCGGCAGCGCATCGTTCTTGACGAGGAACTCGGCGTCCTCGCGCGTGTAGATGTCGTTGGTGACGGCGGCGATGTCGTACTTCTCGCGCAGCCGTCGGCACAGCGCCAGCGTCAGCGCGGTCTTGCCCGAGCCGACCGGTCCGCCGATGCCCACCCTGAGGGGTCCGTGTGCACTCATGTCCGTCTACGACCTGAAGAGTCTCGAATACTGCGTTTCATGGCGGGCCGACGCGATCGCCAGCCCGGGTGCGGCGCTCGACCAGTCCTCGCGGCCGAGCGCGAGCGCACGGTCCACGGCGGCGACGAGATCGGGCGTGAGCGCGCGCAGCAGCCGCTGCGCGGCGACCTGGCCCATCGGCACGGCCTTCATCAGCACCATCGCCTGATTCTCGGCGAAGGTCCAGAACAGCCCGAGGAGCGCGTCGCGCTCGGAGAGCTCGAGCCGCGTCGCGGCGATCGCCCAGGCGACCGGCAGCGACAGCGGCGAGAGCCGCGCGGCGATGAGGGCGTCGCCCTCGGCGTCCGGGCAGACCGCGGCGAGCCAGCGGCCCAGCGAGAACCCCATCTGCTCGGACTCGAGGCGCAGTTCCGCCGTCTCGCGGGCGGCACTCGCCTCGGCATTGAGGCGGACCAGGGCCTCGAGCGCCGCCGCATCCGGCAGCACGCGGGCCGCCCGCATCGCATCACGCATCAGCGGGCCCTCGAACGAGGCGAGCGCGAGTGCGAGCGCATCGGCGATCCATTCGCGGGCCGCGGCCTCGGTGCGAACCGCGCCGCTCTCGATGCCCCACTCCAGCCCGCTCGAGTAGCTGTAGCCGCCGATCGGCAGCGCCGGACTCGCGAGCTGCAGCAGCGCGACCGTGCCTGCCGTCATCGGCGCGGGCTCCGCGGCGGCGCGATCACGACCGGCGCGGGCTCGTGGGCGTGGCCGCAGCCGGGGCCGTGGACATGGGGGGCGTCGTGGCCCTGTGCGTGGTCGTGTGAATGGCCGTGGTCGTGTGAATGGCCGTGGTCGTGCGCGTGGTCGTGCGCGTGCGCATGCCCGTGCCCATGGTCATGCCCGTGGTCGTGCCCATGATCATGGTCATGGTCGTGCCGCGGATCGAACACATGGATCCGGCCGCCATGGCCCTGGTCGTCGTGCTGGTGATGGACGTGGCTGTGGCCGTACGCACCCGACTCCGGCTGGAACCCCTCGTCGACGGCGTGCACATGGCCGCCCAGACGCTCGATCATCGCCTGCAGCACGTGGTCGGGCAGCAGCCGGATCCAGCCGTCGCCGATCTGCAGCGGCACGTGCCGGTTGCCCACGTGGTACGCGATCCGGGCCAGACCGACGGCATCGTGGGCATGCACCTCGATCAGCCGCTCGGCGGCCGCCTCGATCGCCACCACCCGACCGTCGGCCAGGCGGATGCGGTCCCCCTGCCTGAGCAGCGTGCCCGGCGGCAGGTCCACGCCGATCTCCTCGCCCGACATCAGCCGCGCCCGGAAGCGCGACTTCTCGCGCTGCTCGAACGCCAGCTCGATCACCTCGTCGACCCGCTCGTGCGCGTCGGCCAGGCCATTGGCCACCACGATCCCCATGCGCCGTCCGCCTCGTCTCAGAACAGGAAGTAGCGCTGCGCCATCGGCAGGCTGGTCGCCGGCTCGCAGGTCAGCAGCATGCCGTCGGCCCGGACCTCGTAGGTCTCGGCGTCCACCGACATCTTCGGCGTGTAGCCGTTGAGCACCATGTCGGCCTTGCGCAGCGTCCGGATGCCCTTGACCGCGACCAGCGTCTTGGCCAGTCCGAGCTGGGCGCCGATGCCGGCGTCGAGCGCCGCCTGCGACACGAAGGTCAGCGAACCCGCCGCGATCGCGCCGCCGAAGCCGCCGAACATCGGCCGGTAGTGCACCGGCTGCGGCGTCGGGATCGATGCGTTCGGATCGCCCATCAGCGCCATCGCGATGGTGCCGCCCTTGAGGATGATCGACGGCTTGACGCCGAAGAACGCCGGCCGCCAGATCACCAGGTCGGCCCACTTGCCGACCTCGATCGAGCCGACCGCGTGCGCGACGCCGTGGGTGATCGCCGGATTGATCGTGTACTTCGCGACGTAGCGCTTGATCCGCCAGTTGTCGTTGCGCTCGCCGTCGGCGCGCGCGTCGTCCACCTTCAGCGGTCCGCGCTGCTGCTTCATCTTGTGCGCGGTCTGCCAGGTGCGCAGGATCACCTCGCCCGGGCGCCCCATCGCCTGGCTGTCGGACGACATCATCGAGATCGCGCCGAGGTCGTGCAGGATGTCCTCGGCGGCAATGGTCTCGCGGCGGATCCGGCTCTCGGCGAAGGCGAGGTCCTCGGCGATCGACGGGTCGAGGTGGTGACACACCATCAGCATGTCGAGGTGCTCGTCGAGCGTGTTGACCGTGTAGGGCCGCGTCGGGTTCGTCGACGACGGCAGCACGTTGGACTCGCCGACCACCTTGATGATGTCGGGCGCATGGCCGCCGCCCGCGCCCTCGGTGTGGTACGTGTGGATCACCCGGCCCTTCATCGCAGCGATCGAGGCCTCGACGAAGCCCGACTCGTTGAGCGTGTCGGTGTGGATCGCGACCTGCACGTCGTAGCGGTCCGCGACCGCCAGGCAGTTGTCGATCGCAGCCGGCGTCGTGCCCCAGTCCTCGTGCAGCTTCAGGCCGATCGCGCCGGCGAGGATCTGCTCCTCGATCGGCGCCGGCAGCGACACGTTGCCCTTGCCGGTGTAGCCGATGTTCATCGGGAAGCCGTCGGCCGCCTTGAGCATCTGCGCGAGGTGCCACGCACCGGGCGTGACGGTGGTCGCGTTGGTGCCGGTGGCCGGACCGGTGCCGCCGCCGATCATCGTGGTGATGCCCGAGGCCAGCGCCTCCTCGATCTGCTGCGGACAGATGAAGTGGATGTGCGAGTCGATGCCGCCGGCGGTGACGATCATCCCCTCGCCGGCGATCACCTCGGTGGCCGCGCCGATGGCGATGGTCACCCCCGGCTGGATGTCGGGGTTGCCGGCCTTGCCGATGCCCGCGATGCGGCCGTCCTTCAGGCCGATGTCGGCCTTCACGATGCCGGCGACCGCATCGACGATCAGCGCGTTGGTGATGACGGTGTCGACGACGTCGCGCCGCGTGAGCTGCGACTGGCCCATGCCGTCGCGGATCACCTTGCCGCCGCCGAACTTGACCTCCTCGCCGTAGATCGTATGGTCGGCCTCGACCTCGAGCATCAGGTCGGTGTCGGCGAGCCGCACGCGGTCGCCGACGGTCGGGCCGTACATCTCCGCGTACGCGCGGCGCGAGAGCTTCGCCATGGTCAGGCCTTTCCGGGAGTCGTGGCGCGCTTGGCCGCGGGCGTCTTCGCGGCGAGCTTCTTCGTGGCTGCGGGCTTCTTCGTGGTCGCCGTCTTCGTCGCCGCCTTCTTGGGCGCAGCCTTCTTCGCCGCCGGCGCCTTCGCGGCGGAGGTCTTCGCCGCGGTCGTCTTCGCCGCCGGCGCATCGAGCGGCCCCATCACCAGCTGCCTGAAGCCGTACACCCTGCGGCTGCCGGCGAGGGCGATCAGGTCCACCGTCCGGGACTGACCCGGCTCGAAGCGCACCGCCGTGCCCGAGGCGATGTCGAGCCGGAAGCCGCGCGCGGCGTCCCGATCGAACTCGAGCGCCGCATTGGTCTCGCCGAAGTGGTAGTGCGAGCCGACCTGGATCGGCCGGTCACCGGCATTCTTCACGGTCAGGGTGATTCGCGGGCGCCCGACGTTGAGCTCGATCTCTCCGTCGTCGACCAGCAGTTCGCCAGGGGTCATCGTCGCTCGCATCCCGTCGGCTCGGCCCGCGCTCCGTCAGGGATCGCGTCGGCCGCCTCAGCCGTTAGCGTACACCGGCCGGTGCCGGCGTCACGCAGAGGAGTCCGGGTTTCAGACCGCGAGCAGTCCGCGGACCCCGTCCTCGTCCATCCGCTTGCCGTCACCGGCCTGCAGCACCTCGCCGCGCTGGAGCACGACGTAGCGGTCGGCCAGCTCTCGGGCGAAGTCGTAGTACTGCTCGACCAGCAGGATCGCCATGGTCCGCTGCGCGGCCAGGCCGGCGATCACATGCTCGATGTCCTTGATGACGTTGGGCTGGATGCCCTCGGTCGGCTCGTCGAGGATCAGCAGCCGCGGCTTGGTGACCAGGGCCCGCGCGATCGCGAGCTGCTGCTGCTGGCCGCCCGAGAGGTCGCCGCCGCGCCGGCGGACGAACTGCTTGAGGATCGGGAAGGTCTCGTAGACCCAGCCGGGCACCGCACGCTCCTTCTGGTGCGTGGCCGCCATCGCGATCTTCAGGTTCTCCTCGACCGTGAGCCGCGGGAAGATCTCGCGCCCCTGCGGCACCAGCGCGATGCCGAGCTGCGCGCGCTGGTGGGGCTTCATCCGGGTGATGTCCTGACCCTCGAACTCGATCCGGCCGGACTTCACGGGCAGCAGGCCCATCATGCACTTGAGCAGCGTCGTCTTGCCCATGCCGTTGCGCCCGAGCACGGCGGTCACCGCCCCGGTCTCGGCCACGAGCGAGACGTCGCGCAGCGTGTGGCTGCCGCCGTAGTACTGGTTCAGTCCCTCGATCTTGAGCATGGCCGGTCAGCGTCCCAGGTAGACCTCGATCACGCGCGGGTCGTTGCGAACGACGTCCATCGCGCCCTCGGCGAGCACGCTGCCCTCGCACAGCACCGTGACCTTGCGGGCGATCTTGGCGACGAACTCCATGTCGTGCTCGACCACCACCACCGTGTGCTTCTTCTCGAGCTGCAGGCACAGCTCGGCGGTCTTGTCGGTCTCGGCATCGGTCATGCCCGCCACCGGCTCGTCGAGCAGCACGACGCGCGGCTCCTGCGACAGCAGCATGCCGATCTCCAGCCACTGCTTCTGCCCGTGCGACAGGGTGCCGGCGATGCGGTCGACCTCGCCGCGCAGGTTCGTCATCTCGAGGATCGACTCGATGCGCCCGAGCTGCTCGCTGTCGAGCGTGGCGCGCAGGCTCGCCCAGCCGCGCTTGTCGGTCTTGAGCGCGAGCTCCATGTTCTCGAACACCGTCATCGTCTCGAAGACGGTCGGGCGCTGGAACTTGCGCCCGATGCCCGCCTGCGCGATCTGCGACTCGGCCAGCCGCGTCAGATCGATCGTCTGCCCGAAGAACACGCGCCCGGTGTCGGGCCGGGTCTTGCCGGTGATGACGTCCATCATCGTGGTCTTGCCGGCGCCGTTCGGACCGATGATGCAGCGCAGCTCGCCGTCGTCGAGGGTCAGCGACAGGTCGTTCAGCGCCCGAAAGCCGTCGAAGCTGACCGTCACGCCCTCGAGGTAGAGGATCGGTCCGTGCGAGACGTCGACACCGGGCGTGACCAGGTGACCGAAGGCCTGGGCACTGCCCTCGCCGGCACGCGCCGTGTTGTCGCTGGCGGAAGCGGGCGGGCTCATGCGCGACCCTCGGTGGTGCCCGCAGCGACGGGCGCCGATGCGGCGCCGCTCGTCGGGCTCGGTGCAGGGGCCGGTGCGCCCTCGTCGGCACCACGCGCGCGCGGACGGATCCGGTCGAACAGCGCGATCACGCCGCGCGGCAGGAACAGCGTCACCAGCACGAACAGCAGCCCGAGGAAGAAGAGCCAGTATTCGGGGAAGGCCTGCGTGAACCAGCTCTTGGCACCGTTGACCAGGAAGGCGCCGATGATCGGCCCGATCAGCGTGCCGCGCCCGCCGACCGCGGTCCAGATCGCGACCTCGATGGAGTTGGCCGGCGACATCTCGCTCGGGTTGATGATGCCGACCTGCGGCACGTACAGCGCACCGGCCACGCCGCTGATCACCGCGGCGAGCGTCCAGATGCCGAGCTTGTAGCCGAGCGTGTCGTAGCCGCAGAAGCGTGCGCGCGACTCGGCGTCGCGGATCGCCTGCAGCACGCGGCCGAACTTGCGCGTGACCAGCCAGCGCGCCAGCACGAAGGTGCCGAACAGCCCTACCGCGGTGGCCGCCAGCAGCGCCGACTTGGTCGACGGGTCGGTGATCCGGAAGCCGAGGATCGTCTTGAAGTCGGTGAAGCCGTTGTTGCCGCCGAAGCCGGTCTCGTTGCGGAAGAACAGCAGCATGAACGCGAAGGTCAGCGCCTGCGTGATGATCGAGAAGTACACGCCCTTGATCCGCGAGCGGAACGCGAAGAACCCGAACACGAAGGCGAGCGCCCCCGGCACCGCGACCACCAGGAACATCGTCCACAGGAAGCTGTCGCTGTTCCACCAGGTCCAGGGCAGCGTCTTCCAGTCGAGGAACACCATGAAGTCGGGCAGGTCGCTCTGGTACTGGCCCTCGCGGCCGATGCCACGCATCAGGTACATGCCGAACGCATAGCCGCCGAGCGCGAAGAACAGCGACTGTCCGAGCGACAGGATGCCGGTGAAGCCCCAGATCAGGTCCATCGCGACGGCGACCATCGCGTAGCACATGAACTTGCCCGACAGCGTCATCGTGTAGGTCGACGGCCGCAGCGGATGGTCGACCGGCAGCCACGCATGGGCGAGCGGCACGGCGACGCCGACGAAGATGAACGCGAGGCCGAGGATCACCCACTGCACGGGCGTGAACAGGCTGCGGCGGGGCGCGGTCAGCATCTCAGTTCTCCACCGCGCGGCCCTTCAGGGCGAACAGGCCCGAAGGTCGCTTCTGGATGAAGGCGATGATCAGCGCCAGGATCAGGATCTTGGCGATGACCGCCCCGAGCCAGGGCTCGAGGAGCTTGTTGGCGACGCCCAGGCCGAAGCCCGCGACGACCGTGCCGAGCAGCTGGCCCACGCCGCCCAGCACCACGACGATGAACGAGTCGATGATGTAGGACTGGCCGAGCTCGGGGCCGACGTTGCCGACCTGAGAGAGCGCGACGCCGGCCAGGCCGGCGATGCCCGAGCCCAGGCCGAAGGCCATCATGTCGACGCGGTCGGTGGGCACGCCGACGGCCGAGGCCATCGGGCGGTTCTGCGTGACGCCGCGCACGAAGAGGCCGAGCCGCGTGCGGTTGAGCACCAAGGCCACCGCGCCGAGCACGGCGAGCGCGAAGCCGATGATGACGATCCGGTTGTACGGCAGCACCAGCGATCCGAACTGGATGCCGCCCGACAGCCAGGCCGGGTTCTCGATCTCGACGTTCTGCGGCCCGAAGATCTGCCGCACCGCCTGGATCAGGATCAGGCTCACGCCCCAGGTCGCCAGCAGCGTCTCGAGCGGACGGCCGTAGAGCCAGCGGATCACGGTGCGCTCGATCACGATGCCGACCGAGGCGGCCACCACGAAGGCCACCGGCAGCGCGGCCACCGGATACCAGGCGATCGCGTCGGGCATCGATGCGCGAAAGACCGACTGGGTCGCGTAGGTCGCGTACGCGCCGATCATGATCATCTCGCCGTGCGCCATGTTGATGACGCCCAGCAGCCCGTAGGTGATCGCCAGGCCGATCGCGGCGAGCATCAGGATGCTGCCGAGCGACAGCCCCGCGAAGATCCGCCCGAACCATTCGGCACGGGCCAGCCGCCCGGACACCTCGGAGAGCGAGGCCCGCGCGGCGGTGCGCACCGCGTCGTCGGTCTCGGCCCACGAGCCGTCGGGCTTCTGCTCGACCATCGCCGCCAGCATCGTCCGCATCTCGGCGCGGTCGCTCGCGGCCAGCACCTGCACCGCGGTCAGGCGCAGCTTCGGATCGTCCGCGCGCACGTCGATGGCGGCGAGCGCGAGCGCGATCGCTTCCTTCACGCCGCCGTCGGTCTCCTTCTCGAGCGCACCGGCCAGGGTGTCGCGCAGCGCGTCGTCCTCGCCGCTCTGCAGCGAACGCGCCGCCGCGAGGCGCACGCCGCGCTCGGGCGCGAACAGCTTGAGCGCGGCCAGCGCCGCGTCGATCTGTCCGCGCAGGTTGTTGTTGATCGTGACCTCGTCGGGCTCGGGCGACGGCATCTCGGCGGGCTTGCCCGTCAGTGCGTCGACCACGCCCGCCTCGGACTTGATCCACCCCGCCCCCTGCCCGTCGACCCGCAGCGTGCCGTCCTGCAGTGCCTTGAGCACCGGCAGGGTCATCGCGTCGGGCTTGCCGGCGATCGATTCGATCGCCGCCGCCTTCTCGTCGAAGTCGTCGGAGGCGAGCTGCTTCAGCGCATCCGCGTCGACCGCCTGCGCGGACAGCGCGAACGCGCCCAGCAGCAGTGCGGCACAGGCGGCGCGCCCCGCGCGCATCCAGGGGAATCCGTTCATCGGGTGTGCTCGTGGTCCGAGGCTCAGGTGGCGCAGCCGCGCGAAAAAGACGGGGGCGACGGCGTGCGCCGCCCCCGAATCGCTGCTGCGTTGCCCCAGGAAACCGTTCGGACCCGACGCGCCGCGCGATCGGCGGCGCGACGGGCCTCCGCCATCAGGCGCCTTGCTTGCTCTCGTTGCCCGGGATGAAGGGCGACCACGGATTCGCGCGGATCGGCTCCTTCGTCTTGTAGACGACCGAGAACTGCCCGTTGCCCTGGATCTCGCCGATCATCACCGGCTTGTGCAGGTGGTGGTTCGACTTGTCCATCGTGAGCGTGAAGCCGCAGGGCGCCTTGAAGGTCTGGCCGTACATCGCCGGACGCACCTTGTCGACCTCGATCGACTTGGCCTTCTCGACCGCCTGCTTCCACATGTACATGCCGACGTAGGTCGCTTCCATCGGGTCGTTGGTGACCGAGGTCGACGCGTTGGCGATCTTGTTCTTCTCGGCCCACGCCTTGTAGGTCTTGATGAACTTCTCGTTCTCGGGGTTCTTCACCGACATGAAGTAGTTCCACGCGGCGAGGTGGCCCACCAGCGGCTTGGTGTCGATGCCGCGCAGCTCTTCCTCACCGACCGAGAAGGCGACGACCGGCACGTCCTTGGCCTTCAGGCCCTGGTTGCCGAGTTCCTTGTAGAACGGCACGTTCGAGTCGCCGTTGATCGTCGAGATGACCGCGGTGCGGCCGCCGGCGGCGAACTTCTTCACGTTGGCGACGATGGTCTGGTAGTCCGAGTGGCCGAACGGGGTGTAGGACTCGTCGATGTCCTTCTCGGCGACGCCCTTCGACTTCAGGAAGGCGCGCAGGATCTTGTTCGTGGTGCGCGGGTACACGTAGTCGGTGCCCAGCAGGACCCAGCGCTTGGCGTTGCCGCCGCCCTTGCCCATCAGGTACTCGACGGCCGGGATGGCCTGCTGGTTCGGCGCCGCGCCCGTGTAGAACACGTTCTTCGACAGCTCCTCGCCTTCGTACTGCACCGGGTAGAACAGCAGGCCGTTCAGCTCTTCGTAGACCGGCAGCACCGACTTGCGCGACACCGAGGTCCAGCAGCCGAAGGTGGCGGCGACCTTGTCCTGCGACAGCAGCTGGCGGGCCTTCTCGGCGAACAGCGGCCAGTTCGACGCCGGATCGACGATCACGGCCTCGAGCGGACGGCCCATCACGCCGCCCTTCGCGTTCATCTCCTCGATGGTCATGAGGACCGTGTTCTTCAGGGCCGTCTCGGAGATGGCCATCGTGCCCGACAGCGAGTGGAGCACGCCGACCTTGATCGGGGTCTTGTCCTGGGCGAAGACGATGTTCGAGGCGGTCAGCCCCGGAAGCGTGACGGCGGCGCCGGCAGTGGCGGCCTTGATGAAGTCGCGACGTTGGGTCATCGGGGGTCCTCTGTGAGCTGGGGGTGTGGTCGAATCTCTGGGCGGCGCGGTGCAGCCGCGCTCAGGACAGGATTCGCAACAACCGTGCCATCGGCACGGGATCGCCCGCGCACTGGATCGGTGCGCGACGCGCACCGCCGGGACCCCGATCCGGTCGGTCAGCCGACCGGATGGTGGACGGTCACCAGCTTGGTGCCATCCGGGAAGGTCGCCTCGACCTGGATGTCCGGAATCATCTCGGGCACCCCGTCCATCACGTCCTCGCGCGAGAGCAGCGTGGTGCCGTAGTGCATCAGGTCGGCGACCGAGCGCCCGTCGCGTGCGCCCTCCATGACCGCCGCGGTGATGTACGCGATGGTCTCGGGGTAGTTGAGCTTCAGCCCGCGGGCGCGCCGACGCTCGGCGAGCAGCGCGGCGGTGAAGATCAGCAGCTTGTCCTTCTCTCGGGGCGACAGGTCCATCTGGGGTTCCGGTGGGTGCGGGCCGTCAGGTGGCCCAGATCCGAGGCGGGGCGCTGGCGGCGCCGAGGACCGCGGGACGGGCCCGCGCCCACAGCGACTGCGCGATGCGCATCACGACCTGCGAATCATCGGCGCGCAGGCGGGCGCCGAGCAAGCCCGGCGTCGGCCGGGTCGCGCCGGCATCGAGGCGGGCGCCGCGCCCGTCGTCCGAGGCGCAGGCCTCGTCGAGCAGCGCGCGCCAGGCGTCGCGCAGGTCGTCGTCGATGGCATCGGCCGGTGCCGCGGCCCACACCGTGCAGGCGACGGTGCGTCCGCCCCAGCCGAGCGGCGAGGCGAACAGCCGGTCGCCGGCGTCGGCCACGGTGTGCTCGGCCCAGCGCGCACCGCCCTCGACCGACAGCGTCAGCCGCTGGCGCAGCGCACCGGTCGCGAAGCGCTCGCCCATCGCGGCGCGCCCGAGCACCAGGCATTCCCAGCCGATCATCCGCGCATCCGCGGCGAGCTCGAAGTCGATCGACTGCTCGACGCGCGCACGGTCGTAGACGATCGCGGGCTGCGGCAGCCATTCGATCGCCCCGCCGGCCGCGACCCGCACGCGGGTCCGCGCGACGGCGGCCTCGGCCGGGCTGCGGTACCACTTCTGTGCGCCGGGCGTGGTGCAGAGCACGCGCGCATCGGGGCCGAGCTCGACGTCGAGCTCGAGCCGGTCGCCGCCGACGAGCCCGCCCGGCGGATGGACGATCACCGCCTGGACGCGACCGTCGGGCAGCGGCAGTGCCTTGATGAGCCGCAGCGGCCCTTCGTGGCGGTTGTGGGCGAGGCGGGTGATGCCGCCCGCGCGCCCCTCGAAGCGCAGCTCGAGACGCGCGAGCCAGCCGGCGGCGCGCGACGCCGGCGTCACGGGAACGGCGGCCACCCGGGTCAGGCGCGGAAGATCTTGCCGGGATTCATGATCCCGTCGGGGTCGAGCGCCTGCTTGATCCGACGCATCATGTCGACCGCGTCCTCGCCGGCCTCCTCGACCAGGTAGCCGATCTTGTGCAGGCCGATGCCGTGCTCGCCGGTGCAGGTGCCGCCCATCGACAGCGCGAGCCGCACGATCTCGTCGTTGAGCTCCTCGGCGAGCGCGATCTCGGCGGGGTTCTCGGGGTCGATCAGCAGGATCGCGTGGAAGTTGCCGTCGCCGACGTGGCCGACGATCGCGGTCGGGCACGGCGCGCGGTCGAGGATCGCGCGCGCGCCCTCGATCGACTCGGCCAGCCGGCTGATCGGCACGCAGGTGTCGGTGGTGACGGCGCGGCAGCCCGGGCGGATCTGCAGTGCGGCGAAGTAGGCGTTGTGGCGCGCGTTCCAGAGCCGGGTGCGGTCCTCGGGGTTGGTCGCCCACTCGAAGTCCTGTCCACCGTGCGAGCGCGACACCTCCTGCACCGTCTCGGCCTGCTCGCGCGCCGAGGCCGTCGAGCCGTGGAACTCGAAGAACACCGTCGGCGCTTCGGGCAGCGTCGTCTTCGAGTGCGCGTTGATGGCGCGGATCATCACGTCGTCGACGAAGTCGCAGCGCGCCACCGGCACGCCGAGCTGGATCGTCTCGATGACCGCGGCCACCGCCTCGGCGAGCGTGGGGAAGTGGCAGACCGCGGCGGTCATCGCCTCGGGCACCGGGTAGAGCCGCAGCGTCACTTCCGTGACGATGCCGAGCGTGCCCTCGGAGCCGACGAACAGGCGGGTGAGGTCGTAGCCGGCCGAGGACTTGCGGGCCTGCGTGCCGGTGCGGATCACCTTGCCCTCGGCGGTGACGACGGTCAGCGCGAGGACGTTCTCGCGCATCGTGCCGTAGCGGACCGTCGTGGTGCCCGACGCGCGCGTCGCGGTCATGCCGCCGAGCGACGCGTCGGCGCCGGGGTCGACCGGGAAGAAGAGCCCGGTGTCCTTGATCTCGGCGTTGAGCTGCTTGCGGGTGACGCCGGCCTGCACGCGCACCAGCAGATCCTCGCCGGCGATCTCGAGCACGCGGTTCATCCGCGAGAGGTCGATCGTCAGGCCGCCCTGCACCGCGAGCAGGTGCCCCTCGAGCGAGGAGCCGACGCCGAACGGGATGACCGGCACCGCGTGCTCGGCGCAGGCCTTCACCGCGTCGACCACGTCCTCGGTGGACTCGGCGAACACGACCGCGTCGGGCGGGGTGACCGGGAACGGCGACTCGTCGCGGCCGTGGTGCTCGCGGACGGCCATCGCGGTGCTGAAGCGGTCGCCGAAGCGGGCGCGCAGCGCCGTGACGAAGGCGTCGGGCAGCGGGCGCTTGAGCGCGGCGGCGTGGGCGTAGGGGTGGTTCATGGCGGGACGGTCCTCGAGCCGGAGTCCGTCGATGATACGCGCCGGCCCGGCTCCGGCCTGACCACCGGGAATCGATCGAAACCGGGCCGGGATACGTCGTGCTGCGGCGGGCCGGACGGCGTCCGGCCGCGGCTGGACCGCGCCCCCCGGACGGCGTAGAACCGTGGCCATGACGCCCGACCTCGACGCGACCCTCGAGCGCCTCGCCGCCGAGACGATGCCCTTCTACCGGATCCCCGGCCTGGCGATCGCCGTGGTGCGCGAGGGCGAGGTCGTGCTGCGGCGCGGCTTCGGCGTGCGCGACCTCGCGACCGGCGAGCCGGTGACGCCGACCACCCGCTTCGCCGCCGCCTCGCTGACCAAGTCGGTCGCCGCGGCCGCGCTCGGCCTCTGGGTCGATGCGGGTCGCGTCCGCTGGGACACGCGCGTGCGCGAGGTGCTGCCCGAGTTCGGACTCGCGGATCCGGTGGCGGCCGAACGCTGCACGCTGCGCGACCTGCTGCTCCACCGCAGCGGCCTCGGCCGGCACGACCTCGTCTGGCAGGCGGGCGACCGCGATCGGGCGATGATGCTCGCCGCCCTGCCCCACCTGTCGCCGGTGCGCGAGTTCCGCGACGGCTGCGCGTACAGCAACCTGGGCTACCTGGTGGCCGGGCTCGTCACGGAGCGGCTCGCCGGGCGGCCGTGGGAGGACGAGGTCGCCGAGCGGCTG